>JAZOWI010000066.1:0-55041 GCA_045659145.1 Acutalibacteraceae bacterium
GGTGGTTCCGGCGGCATTATGACCTGCAGCATCCTGGCCTCTAACGTGGGCGGCGGTGGCGGCGGTTCCTCCTTCTTGGCGGCATCTATGGGTGGCAACCCCGTGGACGTGAGCGGAGTGGAGACAGAGCGCCTCCACGGCGTGGACGGCTGCACCTCCGAGGAGGGTGGTGCTTTCAGCTACACCTTCCTGGGCGGCGAGGAGAATGTGGAGATCGATACCGAGTATCTGCGCTCCGTGTCGGTGCAGGGTAGCTTTTCCAAGTATTTTGACGTGTACGCAGGCCCCAGCAACGACGGCACCTTGGATGGTGACGGTGTTCCCAATGCCAACGGTACGCTGGAATATGATGAGGAAAGCGGCACCTTCACCGTGACCGATGCCAACATCGACCCCAGTTCCACCATCAAAAACGGTGTTTTGCTCTCTATGAGCTTCTATGTGCGTCCCAAGACGGGCTTTGCGGGCGGTAATAACGTGCCCTTGCTGGAATCCCTGTCCCTGTCAATGGACCGCAATTCCAGTGAGGCCACGGTGATCGAGGCCAAGGAGCAGGCTACCACGGACTTTGTGAACGTACCGCTGTATCTGCCTGTCTCCACCAATTCCAAGATGATCTCGCTGGTAGAGGGGGAGGAGCCTCCTACCTTTGCCATTGCCGATCTGTATAATGCGGATTATGCCGATGCCATCAACAATATTTCTGCGGCGGGTTGGGCATACGACTTTATTTCCTACGTATCTGCATATCGGGTGTATAAGGGCAATCAGGGCGCCGTGGGCAGCACCTACACCAAGACCACCACGGATCCCATTACCGAGACTACCCATTTCTCCATCACCATCAGCGTCACGGCCAAGGCGGACAGCGGCTACGCAGCTTGCGGTCCCCAGAATACCGTCGGTCAGACCTTCTACGGTGTGGCCACCATCACGGTGGTCAGCGCCACCGTGTTTGATGGGGAGGAGTGGAACTATGACCTGACCGCCAAGAAGACTCTGTCTCACGACGGAAGCTATTATCTGTTTGAGCAGGCGGTCACCCAGAGCTTCACCGCTCCTTACGAAATTGAAAGAAACTATGCCAATAAGACCGCGGAGACCTTTGAGTCCTCGGAGTTTGAAGCAGAGGTACCCGGCTATTACTTGGTGCAGGTCTGGGGCGCCAACGGCGGCAGAGGCGGCAGCGCCACTGCCAGAGCCGGCAGTCGCACCTCGTTTACGAGGAGCGGCGGCTCCGGCGGTGCAGGCGGCGCCTTGTTCGGCTTTGTCTATCTGATGCCGGGTGACAAGGTCACTTTCTTAGTCGGCGGTGTCGGTTCGGCCGGCCAAAATGGCACGGATACACAACCATCCAGTGCCGCTGCTGCAAGAGGTACCGGCGGTAAGGGCGGCTATTACAGCTACGCGAAACTGAAAAGAGCCGGTCAGGAGACCGATGAATATCTGATGATCGCCGGCGGCGGCGGTGGCGGCGGCGGCGCCGGTGCGGCGCAAGCAGACGCCACCGGAAACACCTATGGTAGTGCCGGTGGTACCGGATCCTCTGCTAATTCTACGCCCGTAACATGGTTGCCCGAGGACGGCTTGGATGCTTTCTTTGGATCTTCCGGTACGGCCGGTTACGCCGATCGCGGCTATGACTGGTGGTTCCCCGATGCGTCCGGTCGGGCCGGCGGCAGTGCGGGTGTGAACTATGTCAATGCCGAGCTGCTGAATAAGGGTCTAGACGATGCCGAGACAGTGTATATGGAGCGTCTGGCGGAGTTGCTGGCCGGATCGCTGGCAAGACCCACCACCGGCGGCGGTGCCGCGCAGGTGACCTATATCTGCGACGATCCCACCACCGATCGGATCGAGGGGTTCCCCGGCGTAGAGGCCGGCGGCACCTTCTCCCGTTATTTCGACGTGGCCTCCGACGAGGGGGAGTATCTGGTGGATATGACCATCACCGGTGTGGGCTACGACCAGCGTGTTGTGGAGCCTGACGAGGATGGTTACACCAAGATCTCTTACTATTCCGAGGGCTTGCTGGTGTGCTCTTTCCGATACAGCATCACCCCGAAGGGCGAATTGACGGAATATCACGTCACCGAAACCGTGTATTATCCCACCTTCCGTCTGGATCCGAATCAGGCTAATACCTACATAGCCGACTGCGGCTTTTCCATCGTGTTTTCGCTGGTGCCGAAGGAGGGATTCCTGGGCGGTAACGATGTGCCCGTGCTGGCCGGTGTCGGTGAGCAGTATTCCAATGTTTGGGTAGCGCGCGGCGAGACGGTGGGCTATTTGCTGTCCGAGGATAAGGCGGACTACGCCAACGTGGCGGTGGACTACGACGTGGCCTCCCACTTCTTTGTTGAGGAGGGTTACGTGGTCCAGAAGGACGGCGACACCTCCAATGACTCGGTGAGCACCGACGATCTGTATACCCTGACCATTGATTTGTCGGAGTATGCCGAGTGGCAGAAAGAGTTTGTTAAGATACAGTATCCGGAGACAAAGGAAATCAAACCCGTCAACAGCAATGAGACGGTGACCCTGACAGCCGGCATCGTGCCCAAGGAAGAGGCAAAGAAGGCGGCGGTCATCGGTGGTGAAGTGGGGGCACTGGTGTCTCTCACCACCACCGTATATATCCAGTATCCGGTGACCTATAACCTCTCTCATATGACCCATAGCGGAGAGGAACTGATCACCCGTGGCAAGCCCTTCACGGTGCGGATCACGGCTGAGGAGGGATTCCTCCAACCGCCTTTGTACGATCCCGTGACGGGGGAGGCCAATATCACGGTCAAGAGCGGAAGCTCCAATGTGACCTTCTCCTACGATCAGGAAAACGGCGAGATCGTTATCAGCGATCTGCATATCTCCAATGCCGTCACCATCACGGCGTCGGCGATTCCGATGCCCTATACTATTCATTATATGTATTCACTCGATGGGGTGGCCAATGAGGAGTATACCGAGTCCTATCAGGCGGGAGCGACCATTGATTTCGGTTGGTTGAACGCCTTTGACGCCCCTGCCAAGGAAGGCTATTCCTTTACGTGGGAGTGGGAGACCGAAGACGGTAGGCAACCCACCACCATGCCGGGTCACGATGTCTGGGCGTTGGGTGCTTATCGCAAAAATACCTACCCACTACATATCGAGTACGTGGATCAAGAGGGCAATGAGATAGCGCCTCCTTACGAGGCGCAGGTGGAATACGGAGCCGCCTATTCGGTGGTGTCGCCGATTCCCGAATACTGGTTGCCTGACGGCGCCTTGTCTAATGGCGCCGCTGTGGATCCCTTCGCGGTCAGCGGTGTGATGGGGGACGAGCGAGTGGACGTGACGGTTACCTATCGTTACGCCAACAATCAGCTGGTCATTCTCTATCTCTATCCCGATGGCAGCGAGATCCCCGATACACGGGTCAACGTGACTCTGTCGGAGGGGGCGACCTATCAGCATCTCTCTCCCG
Organism: Acutalibacteraceae bacterium; assembly: GCA_045659145.1. GTDB lineage: Bacteria > Bacillota > Clostridia > Oscillospirales > Acutalibacteraceae > UBA5905. The sequence continues at coordinate 3,470 of JAZOWI010000066.1, forward strand.
ACGTGGTAGGCTATATCCCCGACTCTGCCACAGTGAACGGTGAGGAGTGGGAGGATCCCACCCAAATTGCCGGTACCATTGTTGGCACGCAGAACGTGGTAGCGCAGGTGGTGTATCGGGCCAAGACCTATGCGGTGATGCTGGAATACCAATACGCCGACAACACCTACCCTGACGATCAGCGGGACGATGCCTCGTCCTTGCCCTACGATTTCTCCGGTGCGGTGCTGGATTTCGGTGAGGACACCATTACGGTTCAGTACAACAACATCTGGGGCTACAATGCGGCCACGGACAACTACGGCTTGCCTACCCCTGTGGCGGAAGGCTACGAGTTCGCGGGCTGGTATACGGATACAAGCTTCGGCGACAGTGCACGGATCACCGAGGATATGGTGGTGTCTCTGACCGAAGCGATCACACTGTATGCCAAGTGGATTCCCAGACAGTACAAGCACATTATGCGCTATCCCATAGTGCACGGACAGTATCACGCCTTTGACGCTTCGGTGCTACCCGCCGGCGCGGTCGTGGTGGACGACGATAACGACGGTGTGGTGGATTATTACTACACCGAAACGCTCCGCTATATGGGGAGTCAGTTCGTCACCTCCATTCCCATGGCAGAGGGCTACACCGCGTACCGCTATTACGGTATTCCCGGTGAACAAGTGTCTATGAACGGTCAGTCCATTGAGACCTTGATGCCGGCGATGAACGTGGTCTATGAGATCACCTATGCCATCAACGTCTACACCATTCGTTTCCGCATCAAGAGCGGGACGGAACAGGTGGAATATCCCTCGTATACTCAGGTACGGGAAGAGGACGCGTTTGCCGCAGAAAGACTGTTGTGCGAAAACACGTACGAGCACGGACAAGAGGTAGTGTATCCCGACGATTCCTCCGTTCTGGTGCATCCGATCTATACCTATAAGGTGGATCACTGGACCGACGCAGAGGGACAGCCGTATGCCCTAGGCTTTACGGCGTGGCAGGATATGGACTGTTATGCCTATTACGTGGCCTATGAGAACATTGCTGAGGTGTATAGCAGCACCTCGGCGACGGAGCCTCTGTCCTATCATTGCGATCTGCAAGAGGCGATGGATGTGGCCATGGCGGCCAAGGCCACCGGCACAGGCTCCGCTTATATGGTGCGGCTGCGCCGCAATGACGACGTGGTGGGCAGCGAACGTGACGTGGTGCTCACTGCCCCCGTGGTGTTGGAGGGCGAGTCCAATCATTATGTGTATCTGGATCTCAACGGTATCAACCTTCGCTCCGATGCCACGGTGCTGGATATCCGCCGTGCCACCGTCTACCTGCACAGCAGTGATATGGAGACGCCGGTCACCATAACGACCCACAGCGAGCAGGATGCGGTGACCATCCGCTTGGCGGACAACAGTCGCCTGTATTACGGAGAGAGCGGCTTGATCGACGGTGTTTCGATCTGCGCCGTTTCCGATTCCGGTGATGCCATCGGTGTTCGTGCTACGGACAACAGTTATCTCTATCAATACGGCGGCGCCGTTTCCGCGCAGGCGCCTGTGGGCTCTGCCTACGGCGTTTATATGGACCTGAGCGGCACGCCGTCCCAGTCTATTTATTATCAGTATTTGTACGGCAGTGTTTCCGCTACCGCACAGGATGTGGCGGTAGCCGTTCGTACCAATGGTTCGATCTATCTGTGCGGTAACAAGTTGACCCTGACCGCCTCGTCTGCCAACGGCGATGCCGTTGCGGTGGAGGCTACCAATCACGTTCGGTTCTCCGGCACTCCCGGTGCCGTCATTCAGGCAACCAGTGTCAATGGGGATGCGGTGGGTATTCGCACCACCAACACGCTGTATGCCAATACCAGTGCATCGGGTGTCAGCAATCGGGTGGAGGCGAGATCCGCCACCGGCAATGCTTGCGGTGTGGATGCTAATCGTCTGGATTACGGCACCAATACGTATTTGAACGTGGCTGCTCAGGCAGATAACGGTGTGGCCACGGGTATGCGGATACAGACCGCCAACGGCGTTATGATTCTGGCACGAACCACTGAGATCGCCGCCGTGGGTAAAGAGGCGGTGGCGCTCCAATGCAACTACGAGTTGCAGTTGTATGCGCAACTGGTTGCACAGGGCACGGACAGGGCCGTTGCGCTGAATAACTCCGCCAAGACCACCTTGTACGAGGGGGCTTCCGTGTCGGCAGAGTCTGAGACGGGAACCGCCTATGCCGTAGAGAGCGGCCAGCTGGCCGCCTATACCGCGGCTATAACGGCCACGGTGACGGCATCCACGGACAGCGGTCACGCGTATGCCCTATATAACACCGATCTTACCTCCTCCTCCGCCAATCTGCTGGTAGAGGCTACCGCCCGAAGCGGCAGTGCCTACGGCTTTGGCGTGGGCGAGGGGAAGAGCCATTCCCTGCCCACCGATGCGGTGATCCACGTCACGGCAACGGAGGGTACGGCCTACGGTGCTCATATTCACGGCGAGGCCCAATTGGCCGGTCAACTGCTGGTCAACGGCACCACCGCTTATGGTGTGTACAATACGGGCAAGGTATCTGCCATCAGCGCCGACCTGTCGGTCAATGCCACACAGAATGCCTATGGTGTGGCCAATATGGGCGGTCAGGTGTATGGTGCGGCGGATGGCTTTGCCGTCAACGCCCATACCGTCAGCGGCACCTCCTATGGTCTGTATAACGATGGCGGAACCATCGGTACTGAGAGTGCGGATCTGGCCATTGGCAACGGCGTCATCACCGCCACCGCCGATGAGGGATCCGAGGGCTACGCCCTCTATGCCCAGAGTGGCACCATCTATATCCGCGGTCTGAATCTGTACTATAAAGGGTCGTCGGACGACCGCCGCAGTTATGGTAACGTGCAGATCTGTGTGGGTTACGTGGAACTGCGTAAAGAGGACACCGACGTCCAATATCCGGGGTATTATTACCTCGCTGTGGACGGTGAGTTCTACCTCGTCTTCGTGGAAACCGACGTGGAGGGTAACGAGATCACCACCTACGTGCCTATGGAGTATACCCCCGGTATCGGTTTTGTTGGTAATGCCGTGCCGCCCACCGCTGTCAATCACGCGGGGGAGGGATACGAGGCTTCGTGGGAATCTTATGACTTCACCGCCGGCGTGTTGGGCGAAGACGGCAAGTACTATAAGTATGTGAAGACCGCCTATGCCCGTAAGGAGTTTACGGTCTATTTCTACGCCAACGACGATAACAATACCTCCTACACTGCTACGTTCTTGTATCTGGATCCCATCGTATTCCCTGATCTGACCGATCTGACGAAATACGGCTACGTGCCCAACGGCACTTGGTACGGATACGAAAACGGCAACTATACCACTTACGCCGAAGGCAGTACCATGCCGGCGCAGGATATGTCTATATACGCCAATTGGGACAACGGTGTTTATACCGTTACCCTGATGACGGGCGGCATCGACTTCACCGTTGAGGGTGTGGAAGTAATCGAGCAGACCGAAGACAAGATCGTGCTGCGCGGTAAATATAACACGTATTATTCGGTGTCGTATATCTATCCTGCTTATACGCTGGAAGGATGGTACACCGATCCTGCGTTGACCAATCGCGTCTATGGTGATTATATCCGCGGTGAGGACGTGGTGCTCTATCCCAAATGGAGCGAGAGCTTGTCCGTCATCATTATGGGTGAGTTCAAGGCCTACACCGTTATGCTGAACGTGAAAATGGATACCAACGGAGACGGCGTGGAGGAAACGATTAAACTGGCCACGTTGGAAGAATTGATGGGCGAGGACCAACCTCTTTTCAGAGAGGGTGAGTTGGGCCAGTGCGATGTTTCCATGCCGTGGATCCTTTCTCTGCTTCCGGAGGATATGCTCAGTCAGATGGGTTTGCCGGAGCGGTATCGCATTGTCGGCTGGTATTCCGCTGACGATCGTCCCATTAATCTGGCTTCGGGCATCGGTTCGTGGGGGATTGCCCCCGTCAACGGCCTGATCAACGTCTACGCCCGTCTGGAACCGTTGGAGAACGCCAGCTCGTGGAAGGATCTGTTGGTGGAGCAACAAATGATCGAGGGCGGACAAGAGATCGAGGGAGAATATTATCCGCTCGTTACCTTCGGAATGACCGCTGCCGCGCAGGACGGTGCCCAGGGCGGCTACGCGTATCATACTTATAAGTCCTTGTTTGACGGCACTCATACGATCAAGATTGCTCCGGTGGGCGATGGCTATTCCACCCACTTGCAGGCCACGGTATACAGTCCCGACGGCACCCGGCGTGTGGTCTATGACAACACGATGGTACAAGGTGGGTTGAGCTTTAAGGATCTGGAAGCCTTGCAGGTGGAGATGAAGGTCGGCGACACGCTGGTCTTCCGCAGCCATCAGGTGGATACGGGCGGCGGCGTCGGCGATGCAGCGTTCCTGTATCTGTTCCAGTTCCCTCCCGGTGAAGGGTTGATGGCGAATCCGGATTATATGGAGATTCGCCTGATGACCAGCCTGATGATGCACAATGCTATGGACTTCACCTTCTATGGACCCAGTTCGGGCGATTTTGTCCTTCCGATGCCGGACAATACCACCAATCCTGCCTATCAGAAGGTGCAGGGTTGGCGCTGGATGCAGCACGACAACACCCTGTCCTCCCAGCGGATCCCCAACAATACGGTGGTACCCGAAATGTTGCAGGATATGTCTATGTGGCTGGATATGGACGGCATGGCACTGTTGTGGCTGATTCCGGACGTTCCGTATGAATGGACGGATCAATGGATGGGCGCTGTCGCGGCGGGTCGCCATTTCAGTCTCGACGTATTCGGCGACGATTTGGAGACCTCGGTCACGGTGCGACCCAATGGTGCAGTCACCTTTGCCTTCGGCACGGAGGACACACGGGTCGGCTACGAGGCCACGCTGCATTTTGCCAACGGTTTGTCAGCGGGCGCGGCCCTGTCGCTGGTGGATTGCAGCGGCAAGCATCCGGTCTACTACTATTACATTGTGTCGGCGGCGGATGTGGCGGATGGACCGCTCAAATCCCTGCCGCTGACCTCCTTCGTGCGCAGCGGCGGCACAGAGCACTTTAAGGGTTGCTCGTCGTTGATGCTGTTCAATCTCTCCTATGCGCAGGCCGCTGAAATGCCTGCGCAGGAGCAGATCTCCATTGATATCGACGGCAATGAGTCGAGTGTGCAGCTCTCCTGTCAGTGGTATGACACCAGACAGGAGGATGCCGGTGATCGGACGCAGATGAGCGCTGTTCCGTTGACCGAAACGCTGACCATTCCTTCCCTGACCAATCGCGGCTATGACGATAACGATACCGCCGTGCTGGTCATCCGTCTGCTGGATGAGCAGGGGAAGGCGGTTCCGCTGCCGGCAGGCTTCCTGGTGCAGCCGCAAAGCGGTACGATTCATACCTACGGCGATTACGCCTATGCGTCGCTGGGTCGGGTCAAGAACTTTGCCTCTGCCGTGCCGATGGTAGGGTCCATGTATCTGGATACCCTGCGCTATCACGGCTATACGGGCACCATTGTCTACGACATTATGGTAGTGCCCGAGGGCACGTCTCTCAGCGGCGGCAGCTTTATGGGCGCGAACACGGTACTGGATACCCGCCTATCGGTGGGATTGACGTTGGAGGAGACGCCCGCTGTCACGTTGGAGGAGAAGTCCGCCACCGTGTCTAAGTCGGAAGCCTTCGATGTGGTAGTATCCGTCGAAGGGCAGGCGCCCGAACAGGCTCTCCCCATCACTATGCACGTCTATCGTCAAAAGAACGGCAAGATGGTGTATACCGACGCTTGCTCTCGGTTGCTGTTCACCGAAGACGGCACTTCCGTCGACATCTCTGACGGAAAAGTGCAGGACGAACTCCTTACCGGCACCCATTCCTTCACCGTGTCGGAAGAGGCAGAGACGGGTGTGTATTATCTGGTGGTCTATTATTATGACCGATACGCCGTGTATACCCTGACGGTCACCGAGTGACCGCCACCTTCCATCAATGATCCCTTTGCGCCGTGTCGATAGGGCAGGGCGGATCGTCCATTGGAGAGTACGGACGGTCCAACATTCCAAGACTCGACGCAGGGGTTTTTGAAATAATCTGATTGCGTTTAATTAGAGAGGAGAAATCATTATGAAAGCAAAACGTAAATCCTTGATCGTCATCGCCATGGTGCTGCTGCTGGCCCTGGTGATCGGTATGAGCAGCATGACCTTCGCTAAGTACGTGAGCAGCACCGACAAGTACGGTGCCGATGCCACCGTGGCGAAGTGGGGCTTCGTCCTGAATGTGAATGCTGAGAATCTGTTTGGCAACAACTATGGTGCCGCTACCGACAATTTGGCTACCGCCACCACCGCTACCGGTGTTAACGTGGCTTCCAATGCCGTGGTGGTTGCCCCCGGTACTACCGGCTCCATCAACTTCTCCATCACCGGTCAGGCTGAGGTTCCCGCTAAGCTGGTGATCGATGCGAACACCGACAAGGACGTTTATTTGACCAAGGGCAGTGAGACCTACTATCCCATCGTGTGGACCTTGAAGAAGGGCGACGCCGTTGAGGCCACCGGCACTCTGGCTGAGGTGATGGCTGCGGTTGCCGGTAATGATACCATTGCTATCGGCACCACCCTGAATGACACCTACACCCTGTCCTGGGCTTGGGCCTTTGAGAATGCTGACAGCGGCATCACGGACCTGTCTGCCGATGCTGCCGATACCATTCTGGGTCAGGCCGCCAATGGCACCGCTTTCCCTGCCGACTATACCGGCAACACCGCTTTGCAGCTGAATCTGTCCATCTCCATCGAGCAGACTCAGATCGCGGCGTAATTTCTGATTTTCATTTATCGGTAACATAATCACAAACCGTTCCGTGCCGCCACCTATGGCGGCACGGAACAAGGTGCCGAGCGCGCGCGATGGGGTGTTGCGGCGCAGACTCTCCCTGCATATCCACATTCCGCGCGCGGCGCTTCGCTCTTTTTTCTAAGAGCCTTCGGGCACCGCACAGAAAGGTACAGATAGTATGTACAATCCAAGGTTTACGACAGAGACGTTCGATGGCCATTTGCGGATCCGCCGTGGTTGCCATATGTTTGCGGATCACGATGAAGCCTTATTCGGAACCATCTCCCGTCGCTATATCCGAGACCTGAACGGTGTTAGGATTGCGACCTATCAGGGATGGGAACAGGTCGAGGACGTCAACGGAAAGAAGAAAAAAGTTCATAAATACGACTCCGCGTACGGTATGTTCCGTGTGGATGACCGAGAGGTGTATCTGGGCGATGAGCGATTCCACGTGGGTAAGGTGATCAAAAGAAGGGCGATCTGGATCTTCCTCTTCCTGATTCTTTCGTTACTGTCGTTGTTCTGTTTGGTGTCGTTGCTGCGCCTCTTTGATCTGCCCACGTCGGGTCTGCCAGTGGTCGTTATCGAGGATGTGAACGGACCGTGGGATAAACAGGCGACCTTGGCGGTACTGGATAGCAACAGGATCTACCCCGGCAAGAGTGGAGAATACGCCTTTAAGGTGGAAAACCCCCACGATACGAATGCGATATACGATTTGTCCATCAAAGACCTATATAACGGTGAAACGGTGGACAACTTTCCTATGGAGTTCCGCCTCAGGCGGGACAAAGAATATGTAAACGACGCACAGTGGCATTCCATTGAAGAGATGTCGTTTACAGATATAGGGTTCGCCCCCGACACTGCCCATCATTACACGTTAGAGTGGCGATGGAGCTTTGTGGGAGATGACGAACTGGATACTTATTTCGGAAAATCCGGCGGCGAATATTCGCTGATGATTAAAATAACTGCGCAAACACAAGAGGGATGAAAAATATGAAAAATGGGATTATGAAAGAAAACAGCACAACCGATTCTCGTACTTTTTCGTTACGTCCTGTTTGGCGCGTAATCGAGAGAACCTTTTTTGCGGCCTTGCTGGCGATCTGTGCGGCCTTGCTGGTGATTACTGCGTGGCTGGCCGTAGACAAGTTCCTCCTCAAATCCAAGATTCCTTCTGTGGCGGGCTATTCCGTTCTGGTGGTTGGATCCGGCAGTATGGAGAGCACCATTATGGAGGGCGACCTGATTCTCATCAAGGACACGGGAGACTATAAGATCGGTGACATCATCACCTTCTTTCAAGAAGGGGACACGATCCCCACCACCCACCGCATTGTCCTGTACGATGAGACCGGTGACGAACGGGCGTATATCACCCGTGGTGATTATACCGGCGAGCAGGATCGCAAAAGCGTCGCAGAGGAAAACATTGTAGGTGAGGTTGTGGCCACGTGGCATATGCTGGGTCTGTTACTCGGCTGGGTTACCAAGGGCGGCGGCGCGGTGTTCGTCATTACCGTGTTGGTGATTCTTGCCCTCGGTATCTTCCTCATCAAGGATGAAAGCAGCCGACAACTCTATCTCAAAAAGAAGGAGGAGACGGCCGAGCATCCCGATGAGGAGAAGGTCTCCGTTTCCGACAGCGCCCAATAAGAGTCGTTGACTCTGAGTTCCGCATCCTGTTTCAGGCGGATCGTTTGTGCAACCTATATTTGTGTATGAAGAAAGAGTCTGTGGGGAAATCCTCACAGACTCTTTCTGCTAAATAGATGTGAATAGTCTTTTGTCTTTTATTGATAACAAAAATGTCATTGCAGGAAGGAGGGGGAGCAGAGTATCGGTTACTTCTGCCCTTTTACATATGTCTTGCACCTACACTACCTTTATGCTATAATACATCCAAGGTGGTGGAGATAATGACAAAGGAAAAGATAACCCTTAAAAATGTACAGCAAGATTTGCTTAGAATTATTAAATGGCAATTAGAAAACAAATGCGATTGGCGTATGTGTTTTATTGTGCCAATCACATTAGTAGCTGTTATACTTGGATTTATCTTTCGTCGCTTATGGGTCGGAATGGTTGTTTTCCTTGTTGCCGGATATCATATTCTTTGTCTTGCGAAAGGTTTTAAAGAATATTTTGTTAAGAAAAGATTGGTTAAGGACTGTCTTAATTGCAGCGATATTTCAATCTCTATTGAGAAGCTTAGCCATATTTCGGAAGAAACAATATACGAACCACATATGGGTTTCAGAAGGGTGCACGCTACCAAACTTGTGAAAATGTATTATTTTGCGGTAGTGTCGTGGCGTGACCCGATTTTTGTCGACCATTACCGATGGAGCAATGACCTTTCTATCAGTTCAAGGGGACTTGATAATATTTCGATCGGAGGGGATGAGTTTTTCTATATCTCCTTGCAAAAGCATAAAGATATTGCATATATATATCCTTGCAAATACTTTGTTCTGGACAGCACCCTGACAAAGTAATCGCTGCTTTGCGTCAAAGCATACAAGAAAATCAGGTTTTCAGATCGGTTCCATTTTGAGTGCAATAATCCCCCCGCTGTGCGGGGGGATTATTGCCTATTTGCACCTGTGGGAACGCGGCGAGGTGGGGAGGATTTTTTCCTTGCGTTCCCGTGGATCGTATGGTATGATGAAACTTGATGAAAAAAGTCTAAGTTTGGAGGTAAATTATGAACACACCGAATACATTGTCCAACAAACAGGTTTTAGAAACAAAGTATAACAATTCGCGAATGAATTTGCTGTTGGTGGTGGCCTTCACCGCGATCAACATTGTGTTGCTCGTTACCAAAAGCGATACCTACTTTCTGTTTTCCGCGTTCATTCCTTACGCGATGGTGACGCTTGGTATGATGCTCTGCGGTATGTTCCCCGAGGAGTATTACGGCGAGGACCTGGCGGGGATAGAGTTTCTTGATTCCACCGTATTTGCCGTCTTTCTGGGGATCGCCATCGTGATGGTGGTCCTCTATCTGCTCAGCTGGATCTTCTCGAAAAAGAACAGGGTGGGCTGGCTCGTTTTTGCTTTGGTCATCTTTGCGGTGGATACCTTGGGTATGTTTGCCGTGGAGGGGTTCGCTTTGGAGAGTATCATTGACATCGTTTTTCACGTGTGGGTGATCGTGTCCCTTGCGGTTGGTATCCGTGCGGGTGGTCAGCTCAAAAAGTTGCCTGCGGAGGAAACGGATGTTTTGGAATGGGAAACCACCGTGGAGGAGCAGGAGACTGTAATCAACTCGGGAATCATCCGAAACGCGGATCTTACGGTAAAGGCGAGAGTGTTGCTGGAAGCCGATGCGCTGGGACATACAGTTACCTACCGTCGGGTGAAACGAGTCAACGAACTGGTGATCGACGGGTACGTATACGATGAGTTGGAGGCGCTGATCGAGCCTGCTCACTCGCTTATGGCGGTCGTTGACGGACACGAGATCGAGGCGGGATTTGACGGTAACGCCCACAGTTACCTGAAAGTGGACGGCGAAACCGTTGCCAAAAAGATGCGGCTGTATTAAGTAGTAGTTATAACCAAAGGCGGTGAGGATATGAAATTGAAGCGCTATTCTTTGTTGGCTTTGATAGTGGGCGTTCTTCTCTTGGCGGCAGGCTTGTTGATTCCTTACATTTCTTTGGTGATGCAAACCAAGCAGGATGGTCTCACGGACATCATTATCGATGGCGCCGATGCCCCGACCTATGATTTTTGGCTGTTTGGGAGGATGGACGGTCTTCCCTTTGTTTTGGTGTTGTTGGGCACCGCTCTGCTCCTTTCCGCCCTGTTTTGTCTGCTGCTGCCGAGGGTGGTGGGTACCCATTGCCGACCGGGCACTACGGCGTTGGCACTGGGTTGTTCGGCCGACATTGCCGTGGGAATCACCTGTGGCGGCTCGTTGTTGGTGTTGGATGCGTTTGACGAAGTGTCCCGCCATCCGGTGGAGTATGCGGTGAGCGTATTGTTGGGCTTTGCCTGTTTATTTATTCTTCTCTTCTTGTTGGTTTTTTATGTCAAGGCACGGAAGAAAACCCCGTCGGTCAAAGGCGTTTTCATCGACCTTTTGACGGGTCTTGTGTATCTGCCGGTGTTTTTCATTGGCGTTACTTTTTTGTATAATTTGATTGGTTGAAGGAGAAGGGCGGTTTTTCTTTTGTGCTGCTCACAATGGGGTGTAATTAACCAAGGTTAGGGAGGGGAAACTTTGATCAGGGAAACTAAGAAACAGGCCAAAGGCATACTGATGGCCAATTATACATTGTTTGTACTTCCTGCGGTACTGTATATGCTTTCCAACGGCCTGATGGCGGGCGCCTACTACGCTTATTCCCACAAGGAAACTATCTTCCAAAACCCTTCCCTTTGGGGAACGGCGTTTCTGCTGCTTTATATAGCGTTTCAGCTCATTGTTATGCCGGTTTCGGTCTTTTTGTTCTACAAAATAGCGGTGGGGCTGGTCAATGGGGAAGCAGCGGACAAGAAGAAGATGCGTCCCCTCGTTTCCTTGGGGGAGATAGGGTACCTGTCGTTGCTATGGCTGTTGCCGAGCGCGCTGAATATAGTGTCCGCTATGTCCACCGAGATGCTGGAAGAACAACCGCTTTCCGAGACGGTCTCGCTATGGATCCGCTTGCTCCTTTCGCTGTTTTCAATATACGTACAATACAAGTATTTTGCGTGCAATTACCATTTCTCTCTGTTTAAAGGAAATGTGGCAGAGAATCTTCGTTTTTCCTTTGAATTGATGAGAAGGAAGTTTGGTCAATATCTATTGTTGACCTTTTCGTTTATCCTATGGTATTTGTTAATTGGTGTTTTGGGTGTTGTGCTGACGAATCTGTTTAACGGAAATGAATTGGCGCAAACACTATTGCGCTCCACCGGTTGCGGCGTCTATTTCTATGTTTTACCCTATCAGCACATCACGTATACTCTGTTTATCAAGAACACGGTAAAACAACAAGGGAAGCGGTAAACCATTGTATGTGTCACCGCGTTTTTTTCGGTTGTCAGATTCAAGGATCCCGAATGCGATAGCGTTCGGGATCTTACTTTTTTCTTTTATCCTTGCATCACGTGGGGGAGGGTGGTATAATGAAACAAACCGATCATCGGAGCAAAGGGGGCCCCGTTATGGGCATACAACTCATGGAAATCTATCCCAAGGTGGTGGCGGCGGATCGCCCGCAGACCTTGCATTTTCGCTTGGAGGGCAGTGACCTGACTCAGGGCGCCCCCGAGGTGAAGGTGATGCCTATGGAATCCTATGCCGTCTCTCACTATCCCGACTACCGCTCCCATCAGGATGACCGCTATGAGTGGATGCCGCTCACCGAGGGCGCGCAAGGGACGTATACCGCCACGGTGGATTTTGCAGGGGAACAGCGCTATTCGGTGCAGCTGCGGATGGGGGATACGGTATTTTACACCGGTCACCTCTATGCGGTGGCGCCCGACTTGGCGGCGTTGCGCCCCTACAAGGGCGACACCCACCTGCACACCAACTGCTCCGACGGTCATCACACCCCCGTGGAGACGGTGTGCCACTATCGGGCGGCCGGTTACGACTTTATTTCCATCACCGATCACGGGCGGTATTATCCCTCGGTGGATACCCAGTCGTGGCTGGGGACGCTGACCGACCAATTCTACATCCTCCCCGGCGAGGAGGTGCACCCCAAAGGGGGCAGCTATTTCCACATCATCAGCTTGGGCGCTCAGCGGAGCACCTCGGCGGTGCTGGAACAGGAAAAGGACTATGTGGAGGCGCAGGTGGCGGCGGTGCTGGCACAGCGCCCCGACTTGCAGACGCTGCCCGACCCCTATGCGGCGGCCTTTCGCATCGTGGTGGTGCAGGAGATCCACCGCGCCGGCGGTCTGGCGGTGATGGCCCACCCCTTCTGGGATACCGGCGGCGAGTATAACTACCAGACCGAGGAGTTTTGGTATCATTGGCGCCACGGAGATTTTGACGCGCTGGAACTGCTGGCAGGCAACGACGACACGGGCAACGGCAACAATTTGCAGGAGCTTCTGTGGCACGACCTGCGGGCGGAGGGGCTCCGCGTCCCTATCGTGGGCTCCTCGGATGCCCACGCGGCGGCGGTGTGGGGCGACTATGACCATTTCAGCCGCCAGTTTGCCTTGTTTTTTGCCACGGGGTATGAGGATTTGGTGCAGGCGATCCGTGACCGCCGCACCGTGGCGGTGGACCGACGGGACGATAAGCATTTCCGTTGCATCGGCGACTACCGCTACGCCAAGTATGCTCGTTTCCTGATGGCGGAGTATTATCCGCCCTTTACGGCGTTGTGCGCCGCCCACGTCCGGGCGCTGATGGCGGAGGACGCCGCTGCCCTGACCGCTGTTGAAGCGGAAATCACGGTATTCAAGCGTCGATTCTTCGGAGTATAAGGAGGCGCTGTGTGCCGGTGTGACCCCCGAGAGTCACGGGACGGCCTTGCAAACGATGAAGATGTGTCATATCGACGTAGTGTAAAGGAGTAGGTAGAATGGCAAAGCGAATCTTGTTCCAAGGGGACTCTATTACGGATGCGGGACGCAACCGTGAGGACTTTTTCGATATGGGGCGGGGCTACGCCCTGTTGGTCAAGGCGGCGCTGAGCGCCGATCGTCCCGTCGACTATGAGTTTGTCAATCGGGGGGTGGGGGCCAACCTGCTGGTGGATCTCTACAACCGCCGTCAGGCGGACCTGTTGGATCTGCAACCCGACTGTGTGAGCATTTTCATCGGCACCAACGACGCGTGGAGCGAGCTGGACGGGGGCAGACCCATTCAGACCGAAGGCTTTGAGGCGATGTACGTGGATCTTTTGGAGCAGATCCGCGCCGTCTGCCCCCACACCAAGGTGATGCTGCTCTCCCCTTATGTGATGGAGGGGCTGTATTCAAAGAACACCGAGGAGCGGCCGGACCGCCTTGCCCATTTCCGCACCCACATCGCCTCCCGTATTCAGGTGGTGCGGGATCTTGCAAAGCGCTATGACCTGCCCTTTGTGGATATGCAGGCGGTCTTTGATGAGGCCTGCGCGCGGGCGGATGCGTCTTGCTGGTGCACTGACGGGGTACATCCCACACCGGCGGGACACGAACTCATCAAGCGGGCGTGGCTGGAAGCCTTCGCCGCGATGGAAGTATAAGGAGAGGGAATTATGGCAAAACGAATCTTGTTACAGGGCGACTCCATCACCGATGCCAGCCGCGACGGCGAGAATCCTTTTAATATGGGGCACGGCTATGCCACGTTGGTAGCCTCCGCGCTGGGGGCAGACTATCCCGCGCAGTATGAGTGTGTCAACCGCGGTATCAGCGGCAACCGTATTGTGGATGTGTATGCCCGTATTAAAAAGGACTTTATTAACCTGCAACCCGACTATGCCAGTATCTATATCGGTGTCAATGACACCTGGCACGAGATCTGGGAGCAGAATGGGGTGGACACCGACAAGTTTGAGCGGGTGTACCATCTGATGCTGGACGAGGTGCTGGCCGCCTGCCCCCATATCAAGCTGATGCTCATTGCCCCCTTTGTGTTGGAGGGGTGGGCCACCTGCAATCAGGAGGAAATGCCGGATCGCTTTGACCGCTTTATTGCGGATGTGGCCGCTAAGGCGGCGGCGGTGAAACGGGTCGCCGCGGCGTATGATCTGCCGCTCATCGAGTTGCAGCCCCTCTTCGATGCGGCCTGTGAGCAGGCGCCTGCCTCCCATTGGTCTGCGGACGGCGTCCATCCCACACCCGCGGGTCACGAACTCATCAAGCGGGCGTGGCTGGAAGCCTTCGCCGCTATGCGGTAAGGAGGAACGCCCGATGCGGTATGCCCACTGGTTTGCGCGCAATACCCATAGCCTGCGCCACCGTCGGGTGGCGGTGGTGGTGGCCACCGGCGGCATTGGCACCGCCCTGTGTCACCATTTGGCGCGGTTGGAGGCAGAACTGATCCTTCTTTGCCGCAGTCAGGCCAAGGCCGAGGTGCTGATGGATTCTCTGCGCCGCGCCTATCCTCAGGTGACCGTGTCCTTTATTCCGCTGGACTTAGAGGATGGGGACTCGGTGGCGGCGGCAGGGGATAGGTTGGTGAAGGATCCGCCCCATGTGCTCATTCACAACGGGGGTGCCTATGCCATTCCCCGTCACACTACCTCGCAGGGGGTGGATAACGTGTATCAGATCAACTGTCTGTCCCCCTATCTTCTTACCGAGCGGCTGCTGGCGTCGATGGCGACGGTGGGCGGGCGCGTGGTGGCGGTGGGGAGTGTGGCCCACCGCTACGGACGGGTGGACCCTGAGGACGTGGACTTTTCCACCCGCGCCGCTGCTTCGCAGGTGTATGGAAACGCCAAGCGGCACCTGATGCTGGCATTGTATGAGCGGTTTCGGGATGTAAAGGGGGTCACCTTGTCAGTGGTGCACCCGGGGATCACCTTCACCAACATCACCAATCACTACCCTGCGTGGCTCTTTGCGCTGATCAAGCACCCGATGAAGGTGGTATTTATGCCTCCGCGCCGTGCGGCCCTGTCGGTACTGCGCGGGGTGTTCGAGCCCACCGCCTACGGGGAGTGGATCGGTCCGTGGCTCTTTGACGTGTGGGGTCTGCCCCGCAAGCGGCGCCTTCGCTCCTTCACCGAGACGGAAGCCAAAATTGCGTATGACGCGGTGAAGAAATATACATAATCAAATCCCGTGTGTCGGTCACACGGGATTTTTTCACATTTACGGGCATACTATCCCCGAAAGGGGAGAGACAAATGATCGAACAAGATACCATTAAACTGCTGCGGGAGTGCGACGCGGGGATTCGGATGGGGGTGGACTCCATCGACGATGTGCTGGACTATGTCCGTCGGGATGAGTTGCGCCGCTACCTGAGCGAGAGCAAGCAGGCCCATCGGGAACTGGATCGGGAGTTGCAGGAGCTGCTGGACCGCTATCGGGACGAGGGCAAGGAGCCGAGTCCTATTGCCAAGAGTATGTCCTGGATGAAGACGGCGGTCAAACTGAAACTGGATGAGTCGGATGCCACCATTGCCGACCTGATGACCGATGGGTGCAATATGGGGGTCAAATCCCTCAGCCGCTATCTCAATCAGTATGCGGCGGCGGACGAGGTGTCCAAGGACATCTGCAAGCGGCTTATTAAGTTAGAGGAGAAACTCAGCGTACAAATGCGGGATTATCTGTAATAGGGAAGGACACGGAGTCGCTCCGTGTCCTTTTCGCGTTGTAAAATCGGTCAGCAATGTTGCGGAATCGGCCAAACATGCCTATTGCGCCGCCTTCCACTCCGTGGTATACTGGGAGCATGAGAAGGAGGGGAACGTATGGGACACTACACCGTGGCTAAGGAATACGGGGCAGGGCGACTGCTGCGCATTGACTGCCGCCCCGATCCCGATCTGGAGCGGTGCTTTATTCGGGACGAGTGTTTTCTGCTTCTGTTTATAGCAGAGGGCACAGCGGTCTTTTCTCTCGAAGGACGGGAGCAGGTGGCGATAGCGCCCTGTGTGATATGCTTTGACGAGCATCAGGATCCTTTGCTTGTCCGCAGTCACGGTCTGTCTTGCTGGGGCGTGTATTTTCATCCCACCTTCCTCAATATCAATCTGACCTTTGAGCGGTTACGGAGCGAGGGCTTTGACGAGATCGCCACGGTCCACGATTTCTTTCTCCTGCAACCTTTCCTGCGCCACGAGAAAGCCATTCCCCTGACTGACGGATATCGCTTGGTGATGGAGAATGGATGCCGCAAGTTGTGTCGGGAACTGGAAGAGCAGCCGGACTGGTATTGGTCCTGCCGTTCCCGTTCTTATCTGATGGAGATGCTCATTGCGTTGGAGCGGCTGTATCAGCTGCATCAGTATGAACAGCAGTCGGGCGGCGGGGGCGCGGTGCGGGATGCTATTCTATATATGGAGAGCCATTACGATCAAGAGATTTCCTTGGAGAGTCTGGCTGCTTATTGCCGCCTGAATCGCACCACGCTGAGCCGCGCTGTGCGGCAGGAAACGGGTATGACTCCGCGAGAATATCTGTTGCACCATCGGATGATGGTGGCGAAGAAGCATTTGGCCTTTACCGAGATGCCCATTAAAGAAATTGCCCGGCGATGCGGATTCAAGACTGTCCAGCATTTCGGACGACTGTTTCGTGAGCGGGAGGGGCTGACCCCCGCCACGTACCGTGCCGAGACCGTCCGGCGGCGTCGGGAGGAGTTGCAAAGAGAGGATGTGGTGAAATGACAAAGAAAACAGGCAAGTTGGTGGCAACGCTGTTTTTGAGCGGGGCATTCTTGCTTAGCGCGGTGGGATGCGGTCATCGACCGCCGGTGTCGGAGGATTCTTCTGTGGCTTCCATTGAGGATATTACCACCACCACACAAGACAGTACCACCATGGATAATACCACCGTATCGACCACGGAGGATACCACCACGGTGACCACCACGACCGCGACGGCGGTCCGTACCACCACCTCGAGGACTACGAAGGACGAGCCTACCGTCTGTCCTACGGCACCGCCGCCTGTAACAACCACTTCGACCACTGTACCTACTTCTGCGTCCACGAGCACCGCCCCTTCGTCTACCACCACCACCACAACAACAACCAAGCAGACCACCACGACCGCCACCGTGCCCCCTCCCGCGCAGGATGAGAACCTGACGAAGTGGGAATTGCCCCAGGTGGTGCGGCAGACGGGTACGGAGTATGGGCGCTATGATCGGGTGATCCGTACCGATGACGGGCGCATCGTGGCGATAGGAAAAGTGAAGACCACACTGGAGGATAATACCGACTCGGTGATTGACGTGTATGACGAGGATCTGGTGTTGCAGTCCTCCTACCGGTCCTCTTATTTGGACGGCTATCAACTGATTGCCTGTGCGGACGGTGGTTTTTTGATGGATTGCCGCGATCACCTGCAAAAGTTTTCTGCTCAACTGGATCCCGAGTGGAGTTTGTATCTTTTGAAGCCGTCAGAGCATGTGTCCGTAGCCGCGATGACCCAGTTGTCCGACGGCGCTTTTGCGGTGATATACCGCAAGCCCCATTCGGAGTTAGAAAATCACATGGCTTGGTATCTGGCGCTGTTCACGGAGGAGGGACAAGCGCTCTGCCAGATGGATTTGAAAATCCGTGACAGCGGGTGCGAAGACCCCGCCTTGATTTCGGATGAAAAGGGCGGCTTCTATCTTGTTATGAGTGTTTCTCCTGAGGACACCGGCGCTCCTGGCGCACTGCGTCAGGCTCTTGACTCCGAAAAGGGAAGAGAGGTGGCTATGATCCACTATGTTCCGAATACTGCCAAGGACGCCGCGTGGCGCATTGATTCGGTGCAGTCGGTGGGTGGTATCGGAGACGAATGGTGCGAGGAGGTCGCCATGGATGCACAGGGCAATTTCTACATCGCCCTTGGCAATCACGGCAAAACAACAGATTCCTTTTGGGGTGAGATGGTTTACGGTGACTATTTTCGCCGTATGTTGGTGAAGGTTACTCCCGAGGGCAAGGTGGTGTACCGTGTGCCCCTTTCCGGTCGCAGCATGGCGGTGGATCAGGTGTTCGGCATCCACGTTCGTGACGGACAAGTGTGCGTGACCGGCGTCTCAGCCATCTGTGACGGGGTGCTGGATCCTTGTGTGGCGGACAGTTTAACGGAGCAGGATCGGTACTATCGGTACGCAGTGTATGCGGCGACGGTAGACGAGAACGGAACTCTGTTATCCCGCCGTGTTTTCGAGTACGATCAATTAGAGATGGGCACGCCTGATGGTTCGGTATGGTTATCGGATGGGCGGCTTCTCATCGGTGGCGCCGTTTGTGTACTAGACAACGGTTTTAATCTGGATTTTCCCGAAGGTACCCATTCCAACCGCGCCCTCTTCATTTACCGCTAATAAAAAAGACCTGCCTCACGGCAGGTCTTTTTCTTTATGACTTAATTCTCGCTGAAAATGACGGTTACGTCGGGGTGCAGTTGCAGGATGGAGGCGGGCACCTTAGGATCGATGGGACCGAAGAAGGCCTTTTCCACAATCGCCTTCTTGGCGGGGCCGTTGGCGATGAGCAGTACCTTCTTAGCCTGCATAATGGAGCGCATACCCATGGTGATGGCGGTGGTGGGCACCTCCTCCTTGCTTTGGAAGAAACGGGCGTTGGCCTCGATGGTGGACTCATCCAGCTTCACCTCGTGGGTGGGGCCGGTGAAGAAGTCGTCGGGCTCGTTGAAGCCGATGTGGCCGTCCAGACCGATGCCCAACAGCTGCAGGTCGATGCCGCCCAGCTCGCGGATCATGGCGTCGTAGGCCTCGCCCTCGGCGGCCAGATCGGCGGCACAGCCGTTGGGAACAAAGGTCTTCGCCTTGTCGATGTTCACGTGGTTGAACAGGTTGTCGTTCATAAAATAGCGATAGCTCTGGTCATTGGAGCCGTCCAGACCCACATATTCGTCCAGATTGACGCTGGTGACGGTGGAGAAATCGATCTTGCCCGCGGCATTATCGGCGATGAGTCGCTTGTAGGTGCCCACGGGGGAGGAGCCGGTGGCCAGACCCAGCACGCAGTGAGGTTTCACCAGGATCTGGGCCGCGATCAGGTCGGCGGCCTTGTTGCTCAGTTCATCATAGGTGTTGACAACGATATAGTTCATCACAGTTCTTCCTTTCTCTCAACAACGGTAGCTTGATTCTTCACAATGCAGTTGGCAGGATACACGCCTCGCAGGGAGGTGAGGGGATAGATGGTGGTCTTTTTGCCGATGACGGTGCCGGGGTTGATGACACAGCCGCAACCCGCGTCGGCGCCGTCCGCCAAAATACCGCCCACCTTCCGCAGACCGGTGGCGTAGTCCTCGTCTCCGTGGATCACCACCGCTTTGCCGTCGGATTTCAGGTTGGAGCACACGGTGCCCGCGCCCATGTGGGCCTTGTTACCCAGAATGGAGTCGCCTACATAGTTGTAATGGGGAGTTTGCACTTTGTCCAGCAAAATGCAGTTTTTAAACTCACTGGAATTGCCCAACACACAGCCTTCGCCGGTGATGACATTGCCTCGCAGGAAGGCGCCGGGACGGATCTCGGTGCCGTGACCGATGATGGCGGGTGCCTGAATGGTGACGTAGTCGGCGATCTTCACGTCCTTGCCTACCCACACACCGGGTTTCAGCTCGGTGAAGTCGGGAAGCCCCGCCTCGATGAGGGAGAGGATCCACTCTTTGATCTTAGGCAGCATCTCCCAGGGATATTCGCAGGAGTCGAACAGTTCTTTGAGATAGGGGACCTGACAATCGTACAGGTCGGCGGTCTTTACCAGCTTATTCAACACAATGCCCCCGTTCCTTGATCACGTCGGCGATCATCGCCGCATACTGCTCGCACAGCTCGGTGGTCTCGGCCTCGATCATTACGCGAACCACCGGCTCGGTGCCGCTCTGCCGCAGCAGGGAGCGACCGGCGCCATTAATGAGCGCGTCCACCTTCTGCTGGGCTTCCAGCACGGCGGGATCGCTCATGGCCGCGTTCTTATCCTTGACCCGCAGGTTCACCAGATATTGGGGATACAGCATCACCGGCTCCGCCAACTTGGAGAGGGGGAGCTTGCGGTCGCACATCTCCTCCGCGATCATAATGGCGGTGAGGATGCCGTCGCCGGTGGTGGCGTACTTTTTCAGGATGATGTGACCCGACTGCTCGCCGCCCAGACTGAAATCGTTGGCCTGCATAGACTCGTACACGAAGCGGTCGCCCACCTTGGTCTGGTCGTAGTCCATACCCGCCTTTTTCAGACTGGCGAAGAAGCCGCTGTTGGACATCACCGTGGCCACGACTGTGTTGTTGTTGAGCATACCCCGTTCTTTGAGCCGCAGACCCAGAATATACATCATAGCGTCGCCGTCCACCACGTTGCCGTGCTCGTCCACGGCCAGACAGCGGTCCGCGTCGCCGTCGAAGGCGAAGCCCACGTCCAGCTTGTGCTCCTTAACCAGCTCGCACAGCTTCTCCATGTGGGTGGAGCCGCAGCCGCTGTTGCAGTTGAGACCGTCGGGGCGGTCACCGATGACCACGGTTTGGGCGCCCAGCGCGTCAAAGACCGCCTTGGCGATCATCCAGGAGGCGCCGTTGGCGCAGTCCAGACCGATGCGCAGTTTCTTATAAGAATTGGAGGCGATGGAGATCAGATAGCCCACATAGCGGTTGCGTCCCGCCACATAGTCCACGATACAGCCGATGCTCTCACGGGTCGCCAAGGGCAGATCCTCGTCCTCGATGCCCAACGCGCCCAGATTGCCGTCAATATAGGCCTCGATCAGGGCGGTGGTGGCGTCGTCCAGCTTCTCACCGCTCTTGCTGATGACCTTGATGCCGTTGTCGTAGTAGGGGTTGTGGCTGGCGGTGATCATAATACCGCAGTCAAACTCATCCTTGCGGGTGACAAAGGACACGCTGGGGGTGGTGGTTACGTGGAGCATATAGGCGTCCGCACCCGAGGCGGTGATGCCCGCCACGATGGAGTATTCCAGCATATAGCTGGAGCGGCGGGTGTCCTTGCCGATGACGATGCGGGGGCGATAGCCTTCCTCGGTACAGCCGGATAGGGCAGAAGCGTAGTACCAGCCCAGAAAACGACCTACCTTGTAGGCCTGCATCGAGGTCAGGTTGCAGTTGGCCTCACCGCGGAATCCGTCGGTGCCGAAATACTTGTTGCGAAGCACGCCCAGAGGAGCGCGGTCGATGACCTTGTTGTCATCCAGCAGCAGATCAGCGGAAACACTGAACAGGCGGCACAGAGGGATCAGCTTGTCAGTCTGGGGTTGGGCCTGATCCATCTCCCACTTAGAGACAGACTGACGGGACACCGACAGCTTCTCGGCCAGCGTGTCCTGGGACATACCGGCGGTGGTGCGCAGATGGGTGATCTTTTCACCAATAGTCATACAATGTAACCTCCTTAGGAATAGGTAATATACACGTCATAGTGTACGGAGAACTTCCGTTACCTATGTCATTATACACAATGTTTTGGGAATATGCAAGAGGAAAATGCTGTTTTCGCAACTTTTAGTTGCAAAAATACTGAAACAATGATTGAATTGTCCAAAAACAATAAAATGTATTCCGAAAGGTTGACAACCAAACTTGACAATTACACCATGGCTAACATAGGATCCGTAGGGGCGAACTGTGTTCGTCCGTAAAGAGAAAAGAAAAAGATCGACCATCGAGGTCGGTTACTTTGGAGCGGCTGACGAGCCGACATTGGCTGCGCCAAGTCGCCAAATACGTCTTGGCGGTTTCGACAACCGCCATCTCGCTTTGCGAGAACCGCCGTATTTGTGCGGATCACCGTTATGTTGAGCTGAAACTTTGTGATTTTCGGCATTGCCGAAAATCAGAGTTCGAGCCAATATCACCCGCAAAAAGAAAACGGACACCCACTTGGGTGTCCGTTTCTTTTTGGAGCGGCTGACGAGCCGACATTGGCTGCGCCAAGTCGCCAAATACGTCTTGGCGGTTTAGACAACCGCCATCTCGCGTTGCGAGAATCGCCGTATTTGTGCGGATCACCGCTATGTTGAGTTGAAACCTTGTGATTTTCGGCGTTGCCGAAAATCAGAGTTCGAGCCAATATCATCCGCAAAAAGAAACGGACACCCACTTGGGTGTCCGTTTCTTTTTGGAGCGGCTGACGAGGCTCGAACTCGCTACCTCCACCTTGGCAAGGTGGCGCTCTACCAGATGAGCTACAGCCGCATATCTCTGCAACGAGGGGTATTATAGCAAACAAGCAGTGGCTTGTCAATAGAAAATCTCAATATTTTTGGAAAAATATCGAAAATCTCGTTACAGAACAAACTCCTCCGGCTGATACTTCCGCAGCGGGGGCTGACGGAAGGGGATGCGTTTGAGAGGGTCATAGCGGAACTTGCGACACTTGTGGTACATGGGCACGATGCCGCGGCGCTGGCACAGCATCACGCGACCGTCCGCGGCGCGACGGGCGTGGGCGCAATATTCGCAGCAGGGCTGAATGTTGTTGCCGTAGAGCTTGCGGCGCATCGGCGGTCACCTCCGTGTTTTTTGCTTCTCCACCCATTATAACACACCTTATTTCGTTTTTCCAGCCTTTTTTTCAGGAAAACACAACATTGTTAAAAAAGACAGCAAAATCAAGGTCACCGAAGCGCTCACCGACACGGAATAGGGCAGAGCGGCGGTGGTTTGCCCTACGGTGGCACGGTCCGGCGGGAAACAATGAAAGAGTAGGGCGGTGATGCCCCCGCTCAGGCCGCCGTGGATCAGCCGCCATCCCCAAAAGCGCCCCCCGAAGATCCGCTCCTCCGGCAGGGCGGCGGCTAACTGCCCGTGTACCGCTAAGCCTCCCCAACTGAGCACGAGGCTGAGCCACACGGGGGACACCCCCAAGCCCGCCACCGCAATACAGCCGCTGCTCACCTCGATAAGGCTTGCCAGCAGGGCGGAGACCGTCCCTGCGGGAAGGCTAAGCAAGGAGGATAGGGCGGCGGCCAGTCCCGCCGCTTCGCACAGGGATAGCGCCATGGCGCCCAGCACCACAAACCCACACATAGTCAGCAGGGCGCCGCAGGTATCGCGAACGATGTGTGCAAAGGGAGCAGGCGTGTCTTCTGTGGGGAGAGGGTCGGCTGTGGAGGTGCGATGTCCTCGTCCCAGCCCGATACCAATGAGCAGGGAGGCGGTCACCTGCCCGATGAGCAGCCACACCCCCGCCCGCACACTGCCCAGCAGCATAGCCCCCACCGTGCTGACGATGAATCCCGGTCCGCCCCCTACGCAATAGGCGGTCATACGGCGGCATTCTTCCCGTCGAATCAGTCCCTGCCGATATAGTTGAGCCACCGCCAATATCCCCGCGGGATAACCGCCCACCAGCCCAATGAGGATGGCGGGGGCACAGCAGGCGGGCAGTCCGAACAGACGGCGGGCAAGGAAACGGGAAACCCTGCGGGGGCGACGGCATAAAGGCGAGTGGGAGAGCCATCCCGCAAACAGCATAAAGGGGTAGAGGGTGGGGATGATGACGGTGGTGCACACCGACAGACCCCGACGGATGCCGTTGGCCACCGCGTCGGGGTACCAAAGCAGCAACAGGCATACCCCCACCGCGCCCAGCGCCGCACTTCCCATCGTCAGGGATTCTTTCTCCACGGTTCGTACAAACATCGTCCTCACCTCTTTCTGCCTCACTATATGCGGGGAGTCACTGCCCCTATGACGGTATGTTGCGTCGGCAGGTTGCATATAGTGTGAGGAATAGGAGGGGTCGTATGGGAAACAAAGGCAAACAACGCGGCTTTTTTATGGAGGCGGAGGGGAATCGGCAGGTGGTGCTGTGCGGCTGTCAGGGCATTGTCACCTATACGGGGGAGTGCATCGGTCTGCGCACCCCTTTCGGTGGTGTCACTGTCTACGGACAGGGGCTGGAGATGGGGTGTATGACCCCTGACGGCGCCACCGTCACGGGACGGATACAGCGCATCGAGTTTGAGTAAAGGAGAGAGAGTCGATGGTGTCGGGACTGTTGCGATGGACCGTGGGGTGGGTACGGGTCGAGGTGGAGGGCGGTTATCCCGCTCGTCTGCTCAATGAAATAACCGCCGCCGACGTGGCGGTGTGGCACGTTCGGTGCAAGGAGGAGACCACTCTTTTTTCCTGCTTTGCGGGGGATTATCGTCGCCTTCGCCCCATGGCGCGGCGGGCCTGCGTGCGGATGCGGATGCGGCAAAAGCACGGTTTCCCCTTCTGGCGGTATCGGTATCGCCACCGAAAGGGACTGCTGGTGGGGGCAGCGGTGTACGCCGCCGTGCTGCTGTTGCTCGCGCCCCGCATCTGGGTGGTGGAGGTGGCGGGCAATCACCGCACGGACACGGCGGCGGTGCTGCGGGCAGTGGCGGAGTACGGAGTGTCTTTGGGCGCCCGCACTGACCGAATGGCGGTCAAGGAGTTACAGCTCCACGGCCCTGACGGGTTGCCCGCCGTGGCCTTCATCACGGTCAACCCCAGCGGCTGTGTGGCGCAGGTGGAGGTGACGGAACGGGAGCCTACCCCCGAGGTGCTGGATCTGTCGGTGCCATCGGATCTGGTGGCCCTGCGGGACGGGCTTATCCTCCGTATGGAGGTGCGCAGCGGCACCCGTTTGGTGCAGGTGGGGGAGGCGGTCACCGCCGGCACCCCGCTCATTACGGGTCTGGTGACGTCCGAACTGGGAGAAAAACGCTACCGCGCCTACGGGGAAGTGTGGGCACAGACCCGTCGCCACATCACCGTGACGGTGCCCTTGACCTATACCCGCCGTGTCCCCGACGGGTCGGCGGTGTGCCGCTCCACGTTTTCGTTCTTATGTTGGGATTTTCCTCTGTACAGTGATTCGCCTTTACAGGTCGAAACCCTGCATAAACAGCGGGTCCATCGGCTCACTGTGAGGGAGCGAGAGCTTCCCTTGGGGGTGACCAACGATTACTATTTCCCCCTGCGTGAGGTGACAGAAACCCGCAGTGAAGAAGCGGCGGAGGCGCTGGCCTACGCCCAACTGGCCCAGGAAGAACTGGGTGTATTTGCGGAGGCGGCGGACTACGAGCAGTTGGAGGTGACGGGACAGACCGAGGGGGATGCCTATGTGCTCACCGCGGTGTATCGGTGCTTTGAAAACATTGCGGTGGAGGTGCCGATGGAAGGGTTTTCCGCCGTTTCTTGACACAGGATGTATGGAGCGGAGAAAAAAAGCCAAACTTTTTATGCAGTTTGTCAAATGACAAACCGTATTTTTTGTTATAT
The DNA here is from genome assembly GCA_045659145.1 of Acutalibacteraceae bacterium. Classification (GTDB taxonomy): domain Bacteria; phylum Bacillota; class Clostridia; order Oscillospirales; family Acutalibacteraceae; genus UBA5905. Next base: position 29,226 of record JAZOWI010000066.1, read on the forward strand.
AATAATAACTAGTTTGGGAAGATAGGAAGTAATAGCAGTTTATGGCAGAACAAATCATTGAAGTAGAACGTATGGAGCAGGCCGTCTCCCTCTTCGGCAGTTACGACAGCAATACCCGTCTGTTGGAGCAGGAATACGGGGTCAACATCCTCATTCGGGACACCAACATCAAGGTCAGCGGCGAGCAGCCGGGGGTGATGATGGCGGTGCGGGCGGTGAACGGACTGTTGCACCTGATCAATCAGGGGGAACAGCTCACCGAGCAGAACGTACGGTATGTGATGACGCTGGTACGGGAGGGCGCTGAGGACACGGTGCGGCAGTTGGGAGGCGACAGCCTTTGTCTGACCGCCAAGGGAAAGCCCGTCAAGGCCAAGACCGTGGGACAGAAGAAATATATCGAGGCCATCGAGCGCAATACGGTGACGTTGGGTGTGGGTCCCGCGGGTACGGGTAAGACCTATCTGGCGGTGGCGATGGCGGTGCGGGCCTATAAGGCCAAGGAGATCGACCGCATCATCCTGACCCGTCCCGCCGTGGAGGCGGGGGAGAAGCTGGGATTCCTCCCCGGCGATTTGCAGAGCAAGGTAGACCCTTACCTGCGTCCCTTGTACGATGCTCTGTTCGATATGCTGGGGGCGGAGACCACTCAACGGTACTTGGAGCGAGGGGACATCGAGATCGCGCCCTTGGCGTATATGCGGGGCCGCACTCTGGATGACAGCTTCATCATACTGGACGAGGCGCAGAATACCACCCCCGAGCAGATGAAGATGTTCCTCACCCGCTTAGGCTTCAATTCCAAGATGGTGGTGACCGGCGACGTGACCCAGATCGACCTGCCGGACGGCAAAATGAGCGGTCTCAAACAGGTGATGAAGGTGCTGCAGGGGGTGGAGGATGTGGCCATCTGTGCCTTTGGTCAGCAGGACGTGGTACGCCACCAGCTGGTCCAGCGCATCATCGCCGCTTACGAGAAGTTTGATCGCAATCGGGCGGAGACGGCCCGTACCAATACCAACAAAAAAGACGAAAAGAGAGGTAGGAACCATGGATAAGATCAAAGTGAACATCGACAATAAGCAAAAGACCGTTAAAGTCCCCACCGGTGTGCGACTGCTCATCCGTCGTTGCTGCCACGCGGTGTTGGAGTTGGAGGGATTCGAGGGTTCCGCCGAGGTGGACGTGTCCTTTGTGGACAACGAGCAGATCCACGCCATTAATTTGGAACAGCGGCAGATTGACGCCCCCACCGACGTGCTGTCCTTCCCCTTGGGTGAGGACGGAGTATACGATCAGAATCCCGCCACCGGCGCCTATATGCTGGGAGATATCGTGCTGTCCTTGGAACGGGCGCAGGCGCAGGCGGAGGAATACGGCCACTCCTTCCAGCGGGAGGTGGGCTATCTCACCGTCCATTCGATGCTCCATCTGCTGGGCTACGACCACGTTGCCGGCGGGTTGGAGGCAGTGCGTATGCGGGAGAAGGAAGAGGCCGTGATGCGGTCCATCGGTCTGCCCCGAGGCAGCAGTTACGTATTGGAAGACGAAAACTAATAGGTCGCCCTGCCCGAGTGATTGCTCGGGCAGGGTCGCTTTGTGATTAAGAGGAGAATGAAATGGATACTGTTTCCGCATTTATCGCGATTGTAGGTCGCCCCAACGTGGGCAAGTCCTCCTTGCTCAACGCTCTGGTGGGTAAAAAGGTGGCCATCGTATCGGACAAGCCCCAGACCACCCGCAACCGCATTATGGGCGTGGTGACGAAGGAAAATACCCAGCTAGTGTTTCTGGATACCCCCGGTAACCATAAGCCCCGTACCCGTCTGGGCGACTTTATGGTGCGCTCCATCGGAGAGGCCATGTCCGGTGTGGACGTGGGTCTGCTGGTGACCGAGCCCCGTACCGTCATTCGGGAGGAGGAGCAGCAGCTACTCACCCAACTCAAACAGAAGAAGGTGCCCATCCTGTTGGCCATCAACAAGATCGACACCCTCACCGATAAAACACAGCTGCTCACCTGCATCGATGCGTGGCAGTCTCAGGCGGATTTTGCCGCCATTGTGCCCGTGTCGGCGGTGACGGGGGACGGGTTAGAGGAGTTGATGGCGGAGCTGAGCCGCTTCACCTTCCCCAGCCCCCATTTCTTCCCGTCGGACGCCACCAGCGACCAGACCGAGCAGGCTATCGCCTCCGAGGTGATTCGGGAGAAGATGCTTCAATTGCTCCGTCAGGAGATTCCCCACGGCATTGCCGTCGCCATCGAGCGGATGGGAGAGCGGGAGACCGAAAAGGGTCCCATTCTGGACGTGGACGCCTATATTTACTGTGAGCGGGACAGCCACAAGGGTATGGTGATCGGCAAGAAGGGCGCCATGCTCAAAGAAATCGCCTCCCGCGCCCGCACCGAGCTGGAGGAGCTGTTTGACGTGAAGGTCAATCTCCAATGCTGGGTCAAGGTCAAGGAGGACTGGCGCAACCGTCAGGGCTTCCTGGGCGGTCTGGGTTACAAACTGAACTAATGCTAATAATTTCCGTCCCATAACCGCCCCTCTCGGGAGATACTATTCCCAAGGGAGGCGACAGACAATGGACAAGGGACGGTTGTGGCACACCTTTACCCACAGCGGACGGGTGGAGGATTATCTGCGTTATCGGGGCATCCTGCCGGAACAGCGGGCCACCGACAGCGTGCAGGGGGAGGCATCGGCCTATGGCGAGCGCACCAAAACAGCATCTGATGACCGACGGGCTGATCCTTCGTGAGTACGACACCTTAGCGGAGGCGGATCGGTTTGTGGCGATCCTGACGCGGGAGCGGGGCATCATCCGCGCCTCGGCGCGAGGAGCCAAGCGGATGAAGAGCCGCTCCGGCTCCGCCACCCAGCCCCTCTGCTATGCCCGCCTGAGCCTCATTCCGGGACGGGACAAATATATCATCGAAGATGCCCAACCTATTGAGGTGTTCTTTGGATTACGGCAGGACGTGGAGCGGTTGGCACTGGGGCAGTATTTCTGCGAGTTGGCCCTGCATCTGTGCCCCACCGAGGCGCCTGCCCCCGACCATCTGCGCCTGCTGTTGGGAGGACTTCACTATCTGGCGGCAGGGGAGAAGGACCCCTTGCTCATCAAGGCGGTGGTGGAGGCGCGCCTGCTCTGCTTAGAGGGGTATATGCCCGATTTGACGGGGTGTGCCCGCTGCGGAGACGATGAGGCCCCTCTGCGGTTTTCCCCCGCCGACGGCACCCTGAGTTGCGCCCTGCACGGGGGCGGCGAGGACAGTATGGAGGTGTCGGCAGGGATGCTGGCGGCGTTGCGCCACGTGTTCTGCGGCGCGTTTGAGCGGTGCTTTGCTTTTTCTTTGCCCCCTGCCGAGTGCGCCGCCTTGGCTACTCTCACCGAGCGGTTTTTACTGGCCCAGCAACAGCGGCAGTACAAGACCTTGGAGTTCTATCACACACTACGATCGGAAGGAATATAACCCACCATGAATCGTGATCTACATACATTGGAACTGGATAAGATCCTGGACCTGCTGGCAGGGGAGACCTGCTGTGCCGAGGCGGCGGCTATGGCGCGGGGTCTGCGCCCCGTCACCGAAACGGCGCAGGTACAGCGACTGCTGGATGAGACCGACGATGCCTGCCGTTTGATGGCGGGCTTCGGCAGTCCCTCCTTCGGTCAGCTCACCGATGTGAGCAATCCTCTGCGCCGTGCAGAGGCAGGCGCCTGCCTGTCCACGGGGGAATTGCTGCGGGTCGCCGAGACTCTGCGCATTATTCGTTCCATCAGCCAGTGGCGCTCCCACTGCGAGGGGGTCGCCACCTGTCTGGACGACCGTTTTTCGGTGCTCACCCCCAATAAGTATTTGGAAGAAAAGATCGGCGCCGCCATCGTCAGCGAGGAGGAGATCGCCGACAATGCTTCGCCTACCTTGGCGGAGATTCGCCGTAAGATGCGGGCCTCCTCGGCGCGGGTACGGGAGCAGTTGGATAAGCTGGTGCGTTCTCCCGCCTATCAGAAGGCGTTGCAAGAGCCCATTGTCACCATCCGCAGCGGGCGCTTCGTGGTGCCCGTCAAGGCGGAGCATCGGGGCGAGGTGGCAGGATTGGTGCACGATACCTCCGCCTCCGGTGCTACCGTGTTTGTGGAGCCTATGGGGGTGGTAGAGGCCAACAATGAACTCAAAGTCCTGCGCTCCAAGGAGGCGGCGGAGATCGAGCGGATCCTGTTCGCTTTGTCCGCCGAGGCGGGCTCCTTTGCCACCGCTATTATCGCGGATTACAAGGTGCTGTTGGAGCTTAACGTGATCTTTGCCAAGGCCCATCTGGCCTATAAAATGAAAGCGGTCAAGCCCCGACTGGCGGCAGACGGACACATCTGTCTGCGCAAGGCGCGGCATCCCCTTATCGACCCCAAGAAGATTGTGCCCATCGACGTGGAACTGGGAAATGCGTTTGACACCTTGGTGGTGACCGGCCCAAATACCGGCGGTAAGACGGTGACCTTGAAAACTTTAGGTCTGCTCACCGTGATGGCCATGTGCGGCCTGCTCATCCCCACGGGGGACGACAGCCGCATCTCGGTGTTCCGCCGTGTGCTGGTGGATATCGGAGACGAGCAGTCCATTGAGCAGTCTCTGTCCACCTTCTCCTCCCATATGACCAACGTCATCCGCATTCTCAACGAGGCGGATGACCGCAGTTTGGTGCTGCTGGATGAGCTGGGTGCGGGCACCGACCCCGTGGAGGGTGCCGCTTTGGCCATTGCTATTTTGGAGCGGCTTCGCGGGCAGGGGGCGCGCATCGGCGCCACCACCCACTATGCGGAGCTCAAAGCCTATGCCATTCATACCGCGGGGGTGGAGAATGCCAGTTGCGAATTCGATGTGGCGTCTTTGCGCCCCACCTATCGGTTGCTCATCGGCGTGCCGGGACGGTCCAACGCCTTTGCCATCACCGAGCGGCTGGGTATGGATACGGAGCTGGTGTCCCACGCCCGCAGTCTGGTGTCGGGGGACGATCAGCGTTTGGAGGACGTGGTCAGCCGTTTGGATGCCCGTCGGCAGGAGTTGGAGAATGAGCTGGCAGGTGCCGAGAGCGCCCGTCAGCGCGCTGAGAGAGCCGCGCAGGAGAGCGAGGAGAAGCTGGAGGACATCCGCACCCGTCGGGATAAGGAGGTCGAGGCGGGACGGCAGGAGGCTCGCCGCATCGTGGAGAAGGCACGTCACGAGGCTCAGCGGCTGATGGACGAGCTGGACGACCTGCGTCGCCAGAAAGAGGCGGCGGAGTTTGCGGACAAGACCCGTCAGGCCAAGAGTCAGCTCAAATCCCGCCTGAATAAATTGGAAGATGCCATCGACCCTGTGATAGGTCAGCCGAAAGAGGAATACGTGCTCCCGCGCCCCGTGCAGGCAGGGGACACAGTACAGCTGATGGATATGGGGCTCAAAGCGGTGGTGCTCAAGGCCGCCGACGCCTCGGGTATGGTGGAGGTGCAGGCCGGCGCCATTCGCACCCGTACCTCGGTGGACAATCTGCGTCTGTTTGAGTCCAAACGGGCGGAGAAGAAGGGACGCACCGTGCCGGTGAGCGGCGCCCGCGTGGGCGGGCTTGCCTCCCGTATGGAGCGGCAGGTCCACACCGACTTAGACCTGCGGGGTATGGCGGTGGAGGAGGCTCTGCTGGAGGTGGATCGCTTTATAGACAATGCGATCCTCTGCGGCTTGGAGCGGGTCACCGTCATCCACGGCAAGGGCACGGGCACGCTGCGCAGTGCGGTCCATGCCCACCTGAAAGGCCATCGTCAGGTCAAGGGATTCCGTCTGGGCGCCTACGGCGAGGGTGAGAACGGCGTTACCATAGTAGAACTGAAATGAAAAAAGCCGACAGCCAAAGTAAGGCTGTCGGCTTTTCTTATACGGCTTCCACAAACCAGCGGTCGTCGTCCAGAAAGAGAAAGGCTTCTTTACCGCGGATGCGGCAGGTGTAGCGCATACCGCATCCCCCTGCCTTGGTGGCAGCGGCGGGGCGGACGTCCAGCACCCGATCCACGGTGAAGACGGTGCCGTCCTCCCAACGCACCCGATGAGGCATCACCTGCCCCTCGGACGTGAAGAGGGCGATTACGTCCACGTATACTTTTCGGCTCATCTGTCGCCTCCGATCTCGTCTGTTTTACCGGAGAATCCGGTGGGGTGGACGGTATGGGTGTCGTATAGACTCTCGCCCGTCAGTTCGGGATCCTCCAGCAGGATGGCACGGCGGATGCACTTGTCCCCGAATCGAAGGCGCAGTGTGTCCACCGCCTTGTCCAGTTGCTCTCGTTTTTCTCTTCGGTCGCTGTCGTTCATATCCATCTGGCTGGGGATATCCTCCGGCTCCAGATGGCTCACCCCCACGGTGATGCTGCGCAAGGGTCGTTTCCATTGGTAATGGCTCTTGAACAGGGTGTAGGCCGCCTCAGTGATGTCATCGGTGGCCTGAATATAGTGATCCAGCGTCACCCGATGACTGCGGGTGTTCAATTGGTTGTCCCGCAGTTGCAGTTCCACCGTCTTGCCCACAAAATGCTGCTCCCGCAGACGGCGCCCTACGCTCTCCGCCAACACGGTGAGCACCCGTTGCACGTCCCGATCGTCGGTGAGGTCCCGTGGTGTAGTCATACCGTTGCTCACCGACTGCACGGCGGTAGCCTCCTCCACGGGCACTACGGGCTGGCTGTCCCGTCCGTTGGCAACTGCGTGGAGGGCAGGCCCCCACTTGCCCAGCAGCGCCTGCAACATAGCGGGGTCAGCCTGCGCCACGTCCCCGATGGTGTAGAGGAATCGTTCTTCCAGCTTCTTCTTGGTGGCGCGCCCCACAAACAGCAGATCCCCCGCCGGCAGGGGCCACACCAGCTCCCGATAGTTCTCGCGGGAAAAGACGGTGACCGCGTCCGGCTTCTTGTAGTCACTGCCCAGCTTGGCGAAGGACTTGTTGAAACTGACCCCGATACTCACCGTGATGCCCAGCTCTTCTTTCACCCGTCGGCGGATCTCGTGGGCAATCTCCACAGCATCCCGTCCGCCTCCCGTCACCTCTACCCAGGCCTCGTCCAGGCCAAAGGGCTCTACCAAAGGGGAATATTCCCGCAGAATGGTCCGTACTTTGTGAGAGAACTTGGTATACACGGGAAAATGAGGCGGAACTACCACCAGATCGGGGCATTTCCGCCGCGCAGACCACAGGGTCTCTCCCGTGGCAATGTCGTAGCGGGCGGCGATCTCGTTCTTGGTGAGCACGATACCATGGCGTGAGGCCTCGTTGCCGCCCACCACCACGGGTTTGTCCCGCAGGTCGGGGTTGAGACAGCACTCCACCGAGGCATAGAATTTATTACAATCCACGTGCAGGATCTGTCGCTCCAACACCCGTCCCTCCAATGCAGAACATTTGTTCTTGTTCAGTATACCACTCTTTTTGGGGTCTGTCAATATGGAATAAGGTGGAATAAAAAAAGAAAGCGCTCCCCGGGGAGCGCTTTTCTGAAAAACTTATTCTTCCACGACGAAGAGCACGTTGTCCATCTCCGATAGGGTGCGGAGGATGGGCGCTTGATCCTTCTGATCGGTGGCGATGATGAGGGAGAGACCCACCGCACCGTTGAGTCCGCTCTTGGGGGTCGTGATGTCGGGGTGCTTCATGGTGGGATAGAGCTGATGGATGGCCTCCACGGTGGCGGTGACCTGCTTGGCGTCCTCCAATTCCAAGTAGAAGTGGAGCAGGTTCTTTTTGCCCACTTCCAGACGGGTGAGCAGGGTGGCGGTGACAATGGTGATGATGGTTGCCACCAAGGCGCCCAGATAGAAGCCGTAACCCAGCGCGATGCCGATGGTGGCGGTGCACCATACGCCGGCGGCGGTGGTCAGACCGGTGATGACCGACTGGTTGCGGATCATAATGGTGCCCGCCCCCAGAAAACCGATGCCGGAGATGACCTGCGCGGCGATGCGGGAGACGTTTTCGGCAGGATTAAAGCGCAGCAGATACAGTCCCACCAGTGCGGTCATACAGGCGCCCAGACACACCAGCACGTGGGTGCGCATACCGGCGGCGCGCCCGTGGCGGCCGCGTTCCATGCCGATCAGACCGCCCATAACGAGGGCCAGCACCAGCCGTACCGACACCGAGACGTAGTTAAAGTCGGTGAGCACTTGGATGGCTTGTTTCATAAAGTCCATAGATGGTTGCTCCTTTCTTTGAGGTCGAGAATGCAAAAAAGACACCACGACGGGTGTCCCCCTACCTCAGATTCATTGTATTCCGTAAAGTGATGACATAGTATACCAAATGTGAAAGAGTTTGTCAAATGGTTCGACCGTATATCATATTTTCATCCTTTCGTACATATAGGTGTAGTGAAACACGTGGATGAGGTGATGAGGATGAAAGGTGTAGTGGAAGAGCGCGCGGTGGAGTTGGGGGAGTACATCCTGCAAAACAAAGCCACGGTGCGGGCGGCAGCCAAGCGGTTTCAGATCAGCAAGAGCACCGTACATAAGGACGTATCCGAGCGGTTGCAGGCGGTGAACCCGTGGCTGTATGGACAGGTGCGCCACGTGCTGGAGGTCAACAAGGCACAGCGGCATATTCGGGGCGGTCAGGCTACCCGACGGAAATATAAAGGCGAACCGTAAAAAGGCACCCATCCTCGCGGATGGGTGCCTTTATTTGTCTACATTTCCTTTTTGATCTTGTCCAGCGCCCCTTTTTCCAGACGGCTCACCTGCGCCTGAGAGATGCCGATCTCGGCGGACACCTCCACTTGGGTCATCCCTTTGAAAAAGCGTAGGTTGAGGATCTTTTTCTCCCGTGGGGAGAGGGCGGCGATGGCGTCTTTGAGGGCGATCTCTTCCAGCCAGTTCTTGTCGTCGTCCCGATCGCCCACCTGATCCATCACGTAGATGGTGTCGCCTCCGTCGTTATAGATGGGCTCGTACAGACTCACGGGGTCCACGATGGCTTCCAGCGCCAGTACTACCTCTTCTCGGGGCAGTTCCAGCCGCTGAGCGATCTCCTCCACGGTGGGCTCCCGATGGAGCTGGGCCAGCAGCTGCTCCTTGGCCTGCATGGCCCGATAGGCGGTGTCCCGCATGGAGCGGCTGATGCGGATGGCGTTGTTATCCCGCAGATAGCGGCGGATCTCGCCGATGATCATCGGCACCGCGTAGGTGGAGAAGCGCACGTTTTGCGAAAGATCGAAGTTGTCAATGGATTTGATGAGTCCGATGCATCCCACCTGAAACAGGTCGTCGGGGTTTTCTCCTCGGCCTGCGAAGCGTTGCACCACGCTGAGCACCAGTCGCAGGTTGCCCTGCACCAACTGATCTCGGGCGGCGCGGTCGCCCTGTTGCATCTGTCGCAGCAGGCGGATTTTTTCCGCCTCGGTGAGCACGGTGAGGGAGGCGGTGTTCACACCGCAGATCTCCACCTTGTTGTACATAAGCCATCCCGTCCTTTCTTCACATTGCATTAGTGAGTATGGACGGAGAGGGGGTGATTCATACGGACGAAAGACCGCATAAAAAACAAAAAAGTCCTCGGCATCAGCCGAAGACTCTTTGTTACGTCATTGTGGAATTACACCGCACGGGTGACCTTTCCGGAACGCAGGCAGCGGGTGCAGGCGTATACACGCTTGGGGGAACCGTCAACGATCGCCTTGACACGGCGGATGTTGGCCTTCCAAGCACGGTTGGACCGTCTGTGAGAGTGAGAAACACGGATACCGAAGGTAACGCACTTGCCGCAGTAATCACATTTTGCCATTGTTCTGCACCTCCTTTTGTTACGTCGGTCGGCAGACCGAATCAAGCATAGTTTATGCAGGGGCATAGTACCCCCACAAAGCAACGGGACTAGTTTAGCAGATAATTGCAAAAAAATCAAGTCTTTTTTACAAGGTTTCCGAAAAAACTTTTGATTTTTCCTTACCGTCCTCTGAAACTGCGGAAAAAGACTGTTCGATGTGTCAAAAAGGGCATCGCAATTTTGTGTATTCAGCGGATTTTTTTGCATTTTCAGAAGGGTTATAATGAAATCGGCAGGTAGGTTTATATCTTGCCGAAATAATTTGGATTTTTGTGTCACCAATCCGCTCTGTTTTCCGTGTATATAGATAGAAAGGTCTACGAAAAAGGAGGATGCATATGAGACGAATTTGTGCAGCGATGTTGTGTCTGTGTTTGTGTGTAGTGTGGCTCACCGCCTGCGGGCAACGTCCGGAGCCACCGGAGAGTTCCGTGCCTGCGGATGTGTCCACCACCTCCACCACGGAAGAGACCACGACCACCACGACGACGGAGGAGACCACCACCTCTACGGAAGGGACCACGACCACCACGGCTGAGACCACGACCGCCAAGCGGACTACTACCACCTCAAAGACCACGACCATCTGTCCTACCACTCCGCCGCCTGCGGTCACCACTACGACGGAGGAAACGACTACCACCACCGCAAAACTCACTACGACTACGATAAAGCCCACTACCACACCCTCTAATTCTAAGACCACGACTACGACATCGACATCGACCACCACCACAACTACCACAACTACCACAACAACGATTCCTACTCACTGTTCCACAAAAGATCGAACCCCCACTACGACGACGATGCCTGCGGTGGAGGAAAAAGAACTTCCGTCGTTTGGTTACAACGGTTATTTGTACGAATTGAGTATTGATGAATTCCAGTATTTTCTGCAGGAGCCGTCAATGGGTCGGATTAGCTTGGGAACGCGAGAGAATCTTTTTGCTTACAGTCACTTTATTTTCGGCGGATTGAATATGCCTATGACCAGCGAATTCCGTTCGATGGTCACTTCCGAAACGGTCTTATCGCAGTTTTTGGCGGAGCAGGGCATACACGAAACCGTGTTGGGCGCAGTACCCTTTGCCGGCACCTTTACGCCGATTACCCTTTGGGTGAAGACAGAGCAGCAAAATCTTTTTATTACAGTCGATTGGGACGTAGTGTATACAGACGATGTTAGAAAAGATGTTTACAACTTTGAATTGTTCACCGAAGAAGAGTACGTTCAAAGTAAGATTTTGCGGACGGGTGTGTTGTATGTGGGTGAGATGCAGAAAGAAACTGAATTGCCGATTGTGCTTAATGAGGACCTGGCTTTAATGCCCTTGACCGACGTGCTAGTAGCCTGCGGCGCGATTGTGACGAACGAAACCGAGGAGTATCGTGAGTTTTTCTATAACGGGCAGAAATACGTGCTGAACTTTGACCGGGGACCGTACGGAAATCAGTTCCTCATTAAATACAGCCAGGATACTACCGAAACGAACTTTGTATTTCCTACCGGCGGAAGAGGATATTATGTATTTCTTGAAAACGGAGATATAATGGTGGATGAGGGCTGTTTATTTCATATTCTTCGTTGGATCCATGGGGAAATTGTTCCCGTCACCCTTGGCGAGGATAGGGTGACTATTCAGTTAAACACCTAAGCAACAGATTATAGATTCACTACCTGTATCCGGGCAACAGAAATTCCGTTGCCCGGATTTCTTTTTTCACTTTTCGCACAAACCTCTTGTATTTTCCTTCCATATTTGGTAAAATAACTTAGATATGGATTACTATGGCGTGGTGTGCGCATCACAGAACGGAGGATGGCTGTGCTTTTATACTTTATGAACAACCGAGAGAGCATGGAAACGGTGGATGTGTTTCTGATGCTGTTCTCTTACGGCGTGCTTCTGCTGGTGATGCTGCCGATCCACGAGTTTGCCCACGGCTTTGTGGCGCATCTGTGCGGCGACGACACCGCCAAGTGGCACGGGCGTCTGTCCTTGGACCCCTTTCGTCATCTGGATCTGTGGGGGTCGCTGATGATGCTCACCATCGGCATCGGCTATGCCAAGCCCGTGCCGGTCAACACCCGCAACCTGCGCAATTATAAGCGGGACACCTTGCTGGTGTCGCTGGCGGGCCCCGCCTCCAACCTGCTGATGGCCTACGTGTCGGTGCTCATCTTCCGCATCTGCTACGTGTTCGTGTCGGATGGAGAGGTGCTGTTCTGGCTGTGGATGACGCTGGTGAATATCATCGCCTCGGTGAATATCTCCCTGATGGTGTTCAACCTGCTCCCCATTCCGCCCTTGGACGGCAGTCGGCTGTGGAGCCGCTTGCTCCCCACCAAGTGGGGGGTGGCCTTGGAACAGTACAGCCGTTACATCACCATCGGCTTGTTTGTGGCGGTGTTTGCGGGTCTGCTGGACGGGCCCCTGTCCTTGCTGAACAATGCGGTGGGCGGTCTCATCGGCTACGGTGTGGGTCTGCCCGGTGTATTTAATCCCTATACCATCTTCTCATTTGGATAACGGAGTGTCTGTATGGAAACCATATCCTATAAGTTGCCGGATTTCGAGGGGCCGCTGGATCTACTCCTCTTTCTGGTACAGAAGAACAAACTGAATATTTACGATATCCCCATTGCCCAAGTGTTGGAGCAGTATCTGGCGGCCATCCAGCAGATGAAGGATTACAATATGGACGTGGCCAGCGAGTTTCTGGAGATGGCGGCGCGACTGGTGCACATCAAGTCGGTGATGCTGCTGCCCCGCTATGAGGAGGAGACCGAGGAGCTCAAACGGGAACTCACCGGTCAGCTCATCGAGTATCAGCTCTGTCAGCAGATGGCGCGGCGTCTGGCGGTGGACTATGTGGGTGGCGATCTGTTCCTGCGTGACGCGGAAGAGGTGGAGCCGGATATGACTTATCGCCGTGCCCACAAGCCCGTGGAGATGCTGGACGCCTTCCTGTCCGCTGCGGGACGGGGCAGACGCCGTCTGCCTCCGCCGGCACAGGCCTTCCACGGCATCGTAGCCCGCAAGATTGTGCCCGTGTCCACCAAGATTACTTATGTATTGCGCAAACTGTATGCTCGCGGCAAGGTATCCTACCAGTCCCTTTTCAAGAAGGCGGAGAGCAAGTCCGATCTGGTAGCCACCTTCCTGGCGCTGTTGGAGCTTATCAAGTCCAAGCGCATCAGCGTAGACGGAGAGGGCACCGAACAGCAGGTGCATATGCGTCCGCCGGAGGAGTGGGATAACACGGTGCCGGAGGAATTTGACGACAGTCCCGAGGGACAGACGGAGGAACCGATCGATGGAAATTAAACAGTATCAGGCCGCAATCGAGGCCATTGTATTTGCCAGCGGTGAGCCGGTGCCTGTCTCCCGTCTGGCGTTGGCGCTGGAACTGGATGAGGACACCACCCGCCGCATCGCCGAGGACTGGGCGCAGGACGTGAACACCCGCGGCGGCGGACTCACCGCCCTCAAGCTGGACGACCAGTACCAGTTGTGCAGCAGTAAGGCCTATGCGGGTTACGTGCGCAAGGCCATGGACATCCGCCGCAATACCCCCTTGTCTCAGGCGGCCATGGAGGTGTTGGCCATCATCGCCTACAACCAGCCGGTGACCCGCCCCTTCGTGGAGCAGGTGCGCGGTGTGGATTGCAGTGCGGTCATTCAAGGTCTGCAACAGAAGGGACTCATTGAGGAGAAGGGTCGTATGGATCTGCCGGGACGACCCTTGCTGTACGGTACCTCCGCCAACTTCCTGCGGTGCTTCGGCATTTCCTCGCTGGATCAGTTGCCACCCCTGCCGCAGAAAGAGGACAATACCATGCGGGAGACCACCTTGGACGAGGTGCTGATGGAGCAGCAGCCTATGACCGACGACGTGTTCGGCCCCGACGAGGGGGACGAGATAGACACGGAGGAATAACCCGTGTGGTGGTTGTATATCCTGCTGGGATTGGCAGCGCTCTTGTTGGTGCTTTTGCTGGTGCCCGTGTGGGTACGGCTGACCTATGACGGTACCCTTCTGGTGCGGCTGTGGGTGCTGGGTGTACCCGTGACGGTGTACCCCCGTGAACGCGCCGCCGCTCCCAAAAGTGAAAAGCCCAAGAAAAGGGCCGCTGGGAAACCCTCTAAATTGCAGGAGTTGGCGGACTTGCTTAGGCAGGACGATGTGGAAGGCACCCTTAATTTCCTCAAAGAGGCGGCGCGGTTTGCAGGGCGCGCCACGAAGCGGGTGCTGAAAGCCGTCACGGTGGACAGGCTGTGGCTGCAAATGCGGATCGCCACGGGAGAGCCGGACACCACGGCGCAGCGCTACGGGCAGGTGTGCGCGGTGCTGTATCCCACCTTGGAGTGGATAGGGCACTTGGTACGCATCCGCCGCCGCGATCTGCGGGTGGAACCTAATTTCCTGATGGAGTCCTGCGCTCTGCGGGTGGATATCCGTCTGCGGGTGTCGGTGTGGCGCCTGCTCTTTGCCGCGGTGGCATTTTTGTGCGGCTTTATTATTCTGAATGAAGAAATTAAACCCCAAGATCATAAGGAGGTTACTTGATATGGCGAACAAAGTAGAAGGTTTGATGGGCGTTTCCGTGGAGAAGATTCGGGAACTGGTGGATGCCAACACGGTGGTGGGTACTCCCATCTCTGTGGGGGAGGGGCTGACCATCATCCCCGTGTCCAAGGTGTCCTACGGCTTTGCGTCGGGCGGTTCCGACCTGCCTGCCAAGTCGGCGGGTGACCTGTTCGGCGGCGGCGCCGGTGCGGGGATCAATATTACCCCCGTGGCGTTCCTCACCGTGAAGGACGGGGAGATCAATCTGCTCCCCGTGGTGGCCAAGCCGGATACGGCGGACCGCCTGCTGTCCATGGTGCCGGATGTGATCAATAAGGTGCAGAACCGTAAGAAGGATAAGGAAGAGACTACCACGGTGGTAGTGGAATAATTTGCGTATGGATGACCGCTCATCTGCATAGATTTGTATAAATCGGATAGGAGATGGGTGGTCATTTTGCGGATACGGATAGGGGTCTTGACCTTAGCGCTGATTTTGCTTTTCGGTGGTCTACCGGTAGGGGCGGCATCGCCGCCCTCGGTCTCTTCGCTGTCGGCGGTGATCTATGAGCCCGAGAGCGGACGGGTACTGTATGAGAAGGACGGGGACACCCCCCGTCCCATGGCCAGCACTACCAAGCTGATGACCGCCTTGCTGGCGGCACGGCGGCTGGACCCCGACGCAGTGGTGACGGTGCCCGCCGCCGCCCTGCCCGTGGAGGGCAGTCAGGTGGGACTGGCGGTGGGGGATACCCTCACTGTGCGGGATCTGCTGACGGGGCTTCTCTTAGCCTCCGGCAACGATACAGCCAATGTGCTGGCGTTGCTGATGGCGGACAGCCTGACGGAGTTTGCCGCCTTGATGAACGAGCAGGCCGCCGCACTGGGGATGGAGCACAGTTTGTTTGTCACCCCCTCCGGTCTGGATGAGGGCGGACACAGCGCCTCGGCGGCAGATATGGCGCGGCTGGGGGCGGCGGTGCTGGAAGAGCCTTTGTTGGCACAGCTTTGCGCTGCCAAAAGCGCTGTGATGCACATCGGGGATCGCAAGCTGACCCTGTCCAATCACAATAAACTACTGACCCGTCTGCCCGATTGCATCGGGCTCAAAACGGGATTTACCAAAAAATCGGGGCGGTGTTTGGTGTCCGCCGTGCGGCGGGATGGGGTCACTCTGGTGGTGGCCACCCTCAACGGCGGCGACTACTGGAACGACCACGAGGCGCTGTACAATTACGGCTTCACCTTGGTGAAACGGCAAGCCGTGCCGCCTTTGGAACCGTCTGCCTGCCGGGTGGCAGGGGGAATGGCTCTCGCCGTACCCTTGACAGCGGAATTGCCTGAGAGTCTGATTACATTGACCGATGAGGTCATTACGTTGCAAACTCAATTGCCCCGTTTTGTGTGGGCACCCATCACGGCGGGAGACGCCGTGGGGTCGGTGACCTGTCGGGTAGGGGAGCGGGAGGTGCTGACGGTGCCACTGACGGCGGCGCAGTCGGTGGCACCCCGTCCCGTGCCCCCGTGGCGTGTGCTGCTTTTGCGCCGCTATGTGCGGCTGACAGAGGCGCTGTTGGGATGGAGAAAAGGAAAGGAGTGAGCGCCCATGGCTATGGTGCGATTACAAAAAGTGCTGTCCGAGCGGGGGGTGGCCTCCCGTCGCAAGGCGGAGGAGCTCATTGAACAAGGACACGTGAAGGTCAACGGTCGTCCGGCGAAACTGGGCGACAAGGTGGATGACCGTCGGGACATTATCCACGTGCGGGGCAAGCGGCTGGGCGCCGCTCCCCAATCGGTGTATATCGCCCTGCATAAGCCCCGTGGGTATATCACCACCATGCAGGATGAAAAAGGACGCAAGTGTGTGGAGGAATTGGTGCGCAGTGTGGGCGTTCCTGTGTATCCCATCGGTCGTCTGGATCGGGAGTCAGAAGGTCTTTTGTTGTTCACCAATGACGGCGACTTTTCCAATGCGGTGATGCACCCCTCCACCCATGTGCCCAAGGTGTATCGGGTTACCCTGCGTCAACCGATGAGCGAGGAGCAACGGTTGCAATTGGAGGAGGGCATTATGCTGGACGGACGGCGCACGGCGCCGGCGCAGGTGCGTATCGTATCCAGCGCCCCCGATCGCTGTGTCACCGAGATCACCTTGTACGAAGGCCGCAACCGTCAGATCCGTCGTATGTGCGAGACCTTTGGATTGGAAGTCATCCGCCTGCGCCGCAACGCCATTGGCAAGGTGAAATTGGGGATGCTGCCTGTGGGTAACTGGCGCTATCTCAGTCCCGAAGAGGTGCGGGATCTGGTGATGGCCACGGGTGTGACCAAGAAGATCGCCGCCGGTTACATTAAATACGGAAAGGAGCCGGACCGTGATTACCATACTGCCCGCCGATAAGGCATTTTTGGAGTCGGTGGCCGCCCCCGACGGGGTGGACGCCATGGTCCTGCGGGATAGCGACGGCTCCGTGTTCGGTCACGCGCTGTTTTCGGTACGGGGCGACACCATTGAGGTGCTGTCGGTGCACACCGACCTGCCCGTGATGGCGGAGGGGCTCATTCGCTCGGTCCTTAATACCGGCGACTGCCGCGGTGCCACCGTCGGTCTGTGTCGGGATGAATCTTTGGCGCCTATGCTCAGTCATTTGGAGTTTGTGCCGTCGGAGGAGGGCTACACCGTATCGGTGCAGGACTTCCTGTACGGGGAATGTAAATGTCACTGATTTTTTGCCGGAAAATAGGACAAAACCCTTGCTATTTTCTTGACAATGTCGTACAATAGAGTACAAATTGGGAAATATGGTCTTTCTCCGGAAAGACGTGACAGAAAGGAAGATTTTTATGAAAAAGTTTCATATCACCGTGAACGGTAATGCCTATGAGGTGGACGTGGAGGAGATCGGCGCCGCCGCTCCCGCCGTTGCCCCCGTGGCTGCTCCTGCCGCCGCTCCTGTCGCTCCCGCGGCGGCCGGCGCGACTGTGATCACCTGCCCCATGCCCGGCACCATCGTGGACGTGAAGGTTGCCGCCGGTGACGTGGTGGCCGAGGGCCAGTTGCTGGTGGTCTTCGAGGCCATGAAGATGGAGAACGAGATTATGGCGCCCTGCGCCGGCACCGTTGCCTCCGTCAACACCACCAAGGGTGACAGCGTGGATTCCGGCGCTGTTCTGTTGACTCTCAACTGATTTTTGCGAGGTGTTTGCTATGGCTAATCCCATTAAGATCACCGAGGTGGTGCTCCGCGATGCGCATCAGTCTCTGCTGGCCACCCGTATGACCATGGACGAGATGCGCCCGATTTTGGCGGAGATGGACAAGATTCCTTACTTCTCCGTGGAGTGCTGGGGCGGCACTACCTTCGATTCCTGCATCCGTTTCCTCAGCGAGGATCCCTGGGAGCGTCTGCGCATTATGCGGCAGGAGATGCCCCATCAGAAGTTGCAGATGCTGTTCCGCGGTCAGAATATGCTGGGTTATCGTCCTTATGCGGACGACGTGGTGGAGTATTTTGTGCAGAAGTCGGTGGCTAACGGCATCGATGTGATCCGCATCTTTGACGCCCTCAACGACGCCCGCAACCTGCATACCGCCATCAAGACCGCCAACAAGGAGAAGGCTCACGTGCAGGGTTGTATCAGCTATACACTGAGTCCCGTGCACAATAACGAGTATTATGCTCAGTATGCCAAGACCTTGGAGGAGATGGGCGCGGATTCCATTTGCTTCAAGGATATGGCGGGTCTGCTGACTCCCTATGCCTGCTACGATCTGGTCTCCCGCCTGAAAGAGGCGGTGAGCCTGCCCATCGACATTCACAGCCACTACACGGCGGGTCTGGCTTCCATGTCCATTATGAAGGGCATCGAGGCGGGCGCTTCCATCGTGGATACCGCTATGAGTCCGCTGTCCGTGGGTACCTCCCATATGCCCACCGAGAGCTTGGTGGCTGCCTTGCAAGGCACCGAGTACGACACCGGTCTGGATCTGAACCAGCTCAACGTGGTGCGCGCTCACTTTGCCAAGCTGCGTGAGAAGTACATCGGCTCCGGCCAGATCTCTCACAAGTCGCTGGGCGTGGACGCCAACACCCTGCTGTATCAGGTGCCCGGCGGTATGTTCTCCAATATGCTGGGTCAGCTTAAAGAGGCCGGCAAGGAGGATAAGTTGGAGGAAGTGCTGGCGGAGATTCCCCGCGTGCGCGAGGATTCCGGTTATCCCCCTCTGGTGACCCCCACCAGTCAGATCGTGGGCACTCAGGCAGTGTTCAACGTCATTATGGGCGAGCGGTATAAGATGGTTACCAAGGAGTTCCGTGGTATGATCCACGGCGACTACGGTAAGACCCCTGCCCCCATTGACCCTGAGTTTACCAAGAAGATTCTGGGCGATGATGAGCCCATTACCTGCCGCTTTGCGGATACCTTGGCTCCCGAGCTGGATAAGCTGCGTGAGGAGGCCGCTCCTTACGTTAAGCAGGAGGAGGACGTGCTTACCTACGCTATGTTCCCTCAGGTGGCACCCAAGTTCTTTGCCGCCCGTGACAAGGCGGCGGACACCTCCGCCCCCTATACCCCCGATGTGGTGGTCACTCCCGTCAACTAAATGAAGGAAAGCACCGTCTGTCAGCCGACAGACGGTGCTTTTTTCTTTATCGTTTATCTTCTCTTATAAAAGGCGCTGTGACTTGTTGGTCCAGTAATGCGCCGTACAGCGCGGGGCGGCGATAGGCGTTCCCGTGAACCTCATCGGCACGATAGCGTCGCAGTTGTTCCAAATCCAGCTCAGCCATAAAGATGCCTTCTGACCCGTCAGCTTGCAAAATGCAAGTGTCGCGGCTGCCTTGCAGGTCGGGAAGATAGGCTACTCCATCAAAGACGGTGGAGCCACCGTTGCAGTCAGGAACGGTGGCGGGATAGTTGCAGGTGGCGATGGCCAACATATTTTCGTAGGCACGCCCTCGCAACTGGCTCAGACGGTTGATTTCCATGGGGCAGGCGTTGGGCACCAGCACCACCTCGGCGCCTTTCAGCATTAGCAGACGGGCGCTTTCGGGGAACTCCCGATCGTAGCAGATCATGGCGCCCACCTGCACCGTGCCTTTGGCGGTGTCCAGAGGTGTGACGAAGAACTCGTCCCCGGGGGTCAGGTTCGCTTCGGCACCAAAATCGCAGGTATGTACCTTAGCGTACACCAGTTTTCGCTCGCCGAAACGGTCATAAAGCACCAGCGTGTTCCGCGGAGCAGGCGCATATCGCTCCAACAGGGTCACCCCGATGGCGATACTTAATTCCTTCGCCAACCCTTGAAAATAAGCCAAGAACTCACTGTCAAGGTCGATGGCTTTACACCGCCACGCTTCCACAGGCGGTTCATAAATATCGTAACCGCAGCTCCACATCTCGGGAAATAAAACGATGTCTGCCCCTATCTCTTTGGCTTGACGGCAGGCGGCGATGCCTTTGTCCAGATTCCCTTCCAAACTTCCCGTGGGGGCGATCTGTAAGAGGGCGATGTTTAATGTGCTCACCGCATCACCTCGTAAATATCCGCGATGCTGTCCACTGCCCAGGTGGGCTTTATATCGCTTTGTTGCCATATTTCACGGGTGGTCTCGCCGCTGAACACCAGCACCGTGTCGATGCCGGCGTTGACGCCGCAGGCCACATCGGTATAGATGCGGTCGCCGATCATCACGGTCTCCTCAGGTGCGGCGCCCCATTTTGCCATCGCCAACTGCGCCATCGCCGGTTCGGGCTTGCCGATGAAATAGGGGCGCTTACCGGTGGCACGCCACAGCATCTCACACACACTGCCGCAATCCGGTACGTAGCCGTAGGCGGTGGGGCAGACCCAGTCGGGGTTGGTGGCGAGATAGGTCACGTCCCGCCCCAATAGGATACAGGCATCCTCCAGCTTCTGAAAGGTCAGTTCGCTGTCGTTGCCCATCAGCAGGCAGTCCACGTCTTCTTCCAAGCGGTTGGTGATGGGGAAGCCCGCTTCCGCTAACTCCTCGCGGAAAGCGGCGGTACCGGCGGCGTAGATCTTGCTCCCGTGGTAATGCTCCCGCAGATACACGCAGGTGGCCATGGTAGAGGTGAAAAAATCCTCCTCGACGGCGGGGATGCCCAGCCGTGCCAGCTTCTCTATATATACTTTTACGCTTTTGCTGGAATTGTTGGTGAGGAAGAGATACCGCCCGCCGTTTTCCTTGATCGTGTTCAGGAAAGGGATGGTATGCTCAAACAGATCGTCATCCAGATACAGGGTGCCGTCCATATCCAGCAGAAACAGTTTTTTCTCTCTCAGTCGGTGCACAGCGGCCCCTCCTTAGCGGTTATAGTCAAAGTCGCACTGTTTGAGGAAGGCACGCGCCATCAGGGTGGCGCCCACTTGGTTGGGATGAACTCGGTCCCAAGCGATGTAGGAGGAGTGACGATGCTGACAATAGTCCTCATAGAGCTTTTGGAAGTCCACATAGCGGCAGCCGTATTTGTCCGCCAATTTTTTGCAGATAGCCACATACTCATCCATTCGCGCCCGCATCTTGTCCTCTCGCAGGGGCTCGATGTAGTAGGGGGAGAGTAGGAAGATGCCCTTGACCTTGTCCTTGGTGCGCAGGATCATTTCCTCCAGATTCCGCTCGTATTCCTCCGGCATTACCTGCCCGTCGGAGATGGCGGGGGAGTCAAACTGACGCCACACGTCGTTGATACCGATGCAGATGGACACCCATTGGGGATGCAGATCCAGCACGTCCCGTTCCCACCGCGCCAGCAGATCGCGGCTGGTCTGACCGCCGATGCCGCAGTTGGTGACCCGCACCGGCACCTCGGGGTAGCAGGCGGCCAGCATATTGTCGATGATACGCACGTAGCTGTGGCCAAGATTGTCAAACAGCCCCTCGCCTACGGGCACTTGGCTGCCCATATCCGTCACCGAATCGCCGATGAATACGATGCGGTCCATATTGTCAAACAACATATCCGTTACTCCTTTTCAATATTACTGCAATTCTACAACAGTTCGTCCCGTCTGTCAACCGTACGGTCAATAAAAAGAAAGGGCCCGTTCCCTATTTGGAACGGGCCTTGCAACTTACAAGAAAAGCAGCTTTGCCGCCACGGTCATGATCACAAGGAAAGCGGCGTTGATGCCTGTGAACATCCAGAAATACTGTTTTCCGTGTCCGGGATAGAGGATACGGAACTCGCTGAAAGTGATGAGACTGGCCAGCGAGGCGATGAGAGTGCCGGTGCCGCCGATATTCACGCCCAGCAGCAGACTGCGGTAGTCCTCGGTGAAACGGGAGAGCAGGATAGCGGTGGGCACGTTGCTGATGCCTTGGCAGGAGAGCACCGACACCAGCAGGGGGTCCTTTTCCAGTAGGGCCGATAGTGCGGTGTTCACCGCGTCGATGCGGGACAGATTACCGGCAAAGATGAAGAAGAAAAAGAAGGTGCCCAGCAGTCCGTAGTCCACCATTTTCAGCGCCTCCCGATCCGCGATGACCAACACAGCGGTGATGACCAAAAGACCGACGGGGTAGGGGATCACCCGAAAAACGATGAGCAGAGAGAGGGCAAACAGCACCAAATACAGCGCGGTGCGGGGTTTGTTCAGCGGCTCGTTGAAGGAGTCGTTGATGGTCAGCGCCACGGGGCGTATCGGCAGACAGCACATCGCCAGCAGAGTGATGGCCAGCAGAAAAGGAGGCAGCATGATCTCGCAGAACTCGGCGGTGGGGATGTGAAAATAGGAGTAGAGATAAAGGTTTTGGGGATTGCCGAAGGGGGTGAGCATCCCGCCCAGATTGGCGGAGATGTTTTGCAGGATGAAGAGATAGGCCATATAGGTCTCTTTTCCCGCCACCGACAGGGCGAAATACCCCAGCGGCAGGAAGGTGATGAGGGCCATATCGTTGGCGATGAGCATCGACCCTAAGAAGGTGATGACGATGAGCATCAGGAACAGACTGCGCAGGTTACCGGACAACTGCACCAGCCGTCGGGCGAGGATGGTGAAAAACTTGATGTTGCGCAGGGCGCACACCACTGCCAGTGTGAGGAACAGGCAGGAGAGGGTGCGCCAGTCGAAATAGCCGCCGTAGGCCGCGTCCGGCGGCACCAAGAAGCAGGTGACCGCCGCCGCCACTGCCGCCACGCAGAATACGGTATTCTTTTTTAAGAATCGGATGACCGCCATACTTCTTTCCTCCTAGGCAATGTACGGCTGCCATCATACAACTTTTTTGTCCGCCGCGCAAGAGGTAAATTGCACAAAGAAGCGGAAAAAGTACAAAAAGATCGAAATAGAGCGATTTATGAATAAATGAAAAGCCGACCCGTAGGATCGGCTTTCATCACTCAGCAGAGGAGTCGCAATACTTCTTTACCAATGACTGCATATATTCGAACAATTCGTCGCTTTCCAAGTAGAAGCGTCCCACTTCCAGATCGTGACGGCCGCAGAACTCATTAACGTTGATGGATTCGCCGTCTTTTAATGCAATGCGCACACCAAACTCCGGCGTGCAACCCTCGCCGGTGGCCTTTCCGTCGTAGGCGGCGGCGTTGTACAGCTCCACAAACCGTGCGACCTCCTCCTTGTTCAGCGCCCCTTCGGCGGTGTGGGTGTGCACGGTGGCAGACACGACGTTCTCTGTCTCTAACGACCGGTGCCAATGGCGGCAGCCACTCAGGGCGCAACACAGACAAAGAGTCAAGACCCCTATCCACAGTTTCTTCATAGCGTTTCCACCCCTTTCACAACGATTGTATCATGGTGTAGCAACGCGGTCAATCGCTTTGAAGGGATATTAATCGAAAATTAAGAATCGTCCATGGTTTAATAAACCAATGGTTGAGAGAAATCTTTCCATTTCGGATTGACAAAGTCAGGTCCTGTGGTATACTGGGTTACGGTAATGAAATTACTGATTTTTTTAAGAAGGAGGCGATCGGAATGACCCATATGAACACGTATATGTATCGGATGTCGTGCGTATCGCCTTTCCGCGGTTAAAATCCAAGGACGATACGTTTTTGCTGCACATCCGACTCGGGTGTGCTTTTTTATTTGCCGCAATACCGCGTTTCGGCGATAAGTTTACGAAGCACCCGCAGGGGTGCTTTTTGTTTTTTACCGAAAAAGATCGCCGCAAATAAACGGTGGCGTTACATAAGAAAGAAAGGGGATGGGGACGTTCCATGATTAATTACAGTATCACGATTGGGGAAAAGATCAAGGAATATCGCGATGAAAATCATTTAACGCAAAGTGAGTTCGGCAAGTTGATCGGTGTTTCCGCGCAGGCGGTATCCAAGTGGGAGAAGAATGTGTGTTGTCCGGATATTGTCTTTTTGCCGCAGCTCGCCCGCATATTGGGGTGCTGTACGGATGACTTCTTCGAGCAATTTGAACGCCGATGAAGTCGATTGACCCGATCGTGTGTCCGAACATCAAAGAAAAAGAGAGCCACCGCTGTGGCTCTCTTTTTCTATACCCCGATTCCATTGACGGTAACGGGTTCTTTCTTGCTTTTTTGCAACAAGGCGAGGATGCCGAAATAGGCACAATAGATTACAAAGCACACTCCGCACACGCAGAACACCACCACCGGCGGCATGATCTCGTCCGTGAGGAAGGGGAAGATGCTGTACTTGGTGAAGAACCAGTTTTGATCGTCGTAGAGGGCATTGCCCAGTATGGACCATACCAGTAGGATCAGCACGCCCGCACAGGGCTTCCAGAACCCTCTCCATTGCAAGGTGACTGTGCCGAAGGTGAGGTTGAGGAATCCCCAACAGAACAAAAGACCGTGGTACATAAAGGTCTGGAATATGATATACGAGAAAGGCGGCTGACCGCCCAGCGCCGTGCCGGGATAGCACATCCACATGAGGGAGGAGGCCAAGGCCAGCACCACCACTGCCTCCTTGATAGGGGCGAACCGGCGGTTGAACTGGACGAAGGCAGCCATTATTCCCATCAGAGTGCAGATGTGGAAGGGGAGCTTGTCGACAGAGATGCGGTTGTAGCTGTCGGACAAGGGCATTAAGAAGAAATCTGCCACGTACATACCGATGGTGAGGTAGGCAAACAAACGGAGCAGTCGTTCTTTGGTTTCGGCGGACTTGCTCTTATACAGTATTGCCAGCAGGATCGACCCGCCGAAAATGATGAATAGATATAAAAAATGCCACTTATCAAACAAACCGATGGTCAGGGAGGAGTTGTTCTCACTCAGTAGCCGAGAAACCCATTCTTTCACGTTGCATCGCCTCGTTTTGCGCAGATTCGACGGACGCCCCGTCGATTCGATTGTAGCACACAGATGTGGAAAAATCCAGTTACAAAGTTGTAACCTTTTCCGTAAAGAGGGTCCCCTTATCGGGGTGCTTGTCACGGTTGCTTTCGGTGAAGGGAGCCATATACCAACAATAGGCTCGAACACAGCATCACACTGCACAGGATCCATACGCCGCAGTGCATAAAGAAATCTTGGGGCAGTGCCTTTATGATGGGGTCGGTGTTGCGGTTGAACAGCCAATTATCCTTTCCAGGGAAAAAGACAGCGTGGAACACCTTGAACGCGCGGTTTGAGTTCAGCGCCGACAAATCGCCTATTGCCGCAAACAAGGCCAGTAAGCCTCCGCCGCAGACGGCTGCGGGATGACGTCCAAAGGGGTAGGACAGTGTAAACCCTTTGAACCGACGCAAGACAGCCAGCAGCACCAATCCGACTGCGGAGGCTGCCAAAACGGTGGTGTTGAGATCAAACAGAAATTTGCAGTCGGCAAAATGAGAAGCCCCATCCTCGGAGTGCGGGAATACACCTGTGCCGAAAGGACGATTCGGAAGAACAAGGTAATCCAACACCTCATCATAGGCCGCTATCACTGTCTGCTTGTCGTAGCCTGTGGCCTCGGGGATGTTCAGAGGATCGATCTGCCAATAGTAAAAGGGGCGGAAATAAATGGGCCATGCGATAGAGCCGGTAATCACCAGTAGGACAGTGAACAAGCACCATAATGTAGTCACCAGTTTGTTTTTCATACGCTCCTCTCCTTTGAGGACAGTATAACATAAATGACGACAGATCGCAACCGCTTGACAAAACAAAAAGGACACCCAAATTGGGGTGCCTTTATCCTTGGCGGAGTAGGAGAGACTCGTTGCCCAGTTTGCGGTGCCCGAAATCCACGTTTCTCGCTATCGCTCGTCGTGTTTCGACCGCTGTACCAACCCCTGCTCGCTGTTTCCGCCACCGGCGGCGCTCGCAGGCGTTGCCCGCGCCTTCGGCGCTCGAGTTCGAGCAATCACTTATCGGAAAAGTAAAAGGACATCCCGAATGGGATGTCCTTTTACTTGGCGGAGTAGGAGAGAC
>JAZOWI010000067.1:0-1902 GCA_045659145.1 Acutalibacteraceae bacterium
AGGACCATTTGGGCGCCAAGGCGCTGGCGGATGCCCGTATCTCCCACGTGGACAACGCAGGCTGGGTGTGGTACGATGCCAACCCTCAGAACGGCGGTCGGGCGTGGCTGAATCCTTATGCAGATGCGGCCCACGACTACGTGCTGGGTCTGGCGCAGGAAATGAAGTCCGCCGGCGCGGCGGCGGTGCTGTTGGAGGGGGTCCAGTTCCCCGCTCAGCTCAGCTCCGCCGACTTCGGGGACAGCGCCAACACCCAACTGGCCAAGGACAAGGTGCTGGCGCTCTTTGTGGAGAAGTCCCGTGAGGCACTGGGGAGTGATTGCCCCGTGATCCTGGGTTGCACCGCTCTGAGTGCGCTGGGCAACCAGACCCAGGTCTACGGCAACAACCCCCTCACCTTTGCCCCCGCTATGGCGGCCCCCGCCATCCTGCCCTCTCAGCTGCCCCAAAGTCTGAAATTGGGGGATCACACGGTGGAGAACGACCCCGCCGACCCCGCCGCCTTCGTGGAGGCGCTGGTGGCCCAGATGATCCTGCGCACCAAGGTGATGGAGAGCGGCAAGCAGCCCGCCCTGATCCCCTTCCTGCAAGCGCAGGACTATTCCGCCGCCCAAGTAAAGGCGCAGATGGATGGCTGTATCGCCGGCGGCGCCGACAGTTATATTCTGTATCACCCGCAGGGCACCTACGATTTCGGGGCCTACTGATAACATACGCAGTCCCCTTTTGTCCCGACAATAGAAAAAGACCCGTACCGATGTACGGGTCTTTTTTTGTTATCCTTTACGCCTCGTTCTTGCCGAACTCCGAGAGGATCAGCTCCTTGTTGTGGTCGGTGGCCCAGGTGATGTTCCACGGATTGGTGAACAGCAGCAGTTTCTTCCCCTTCAAGTCCTGAATGCGGCGAGTATCGGAGGTAAGATTCAGCGCCTTGACGTTGATATCCTCATTCTCGATCCAGCGGATGTACTGATAGGGCAGGTTCTGCATACGAATATCCACATTATACTCGTTTTTCAGCCGGTAGGTAAGCACCTCAAACTGCAACACACCTACCACGCCCACGATGACCTCTTCCATACCGCCGTTCAGCTCCTGGAAGATCTGGATGGCGCCCTCCTGCGCGATCTGACTGATGCCCTTGACGAACTGCTTGCGCTTCATGGTGTCCACCACGCTGACCAGCGCGAAGTGCTCGGGGGCGAAGGTGGGGATGCCCTCAAAGGCGAACTTGTCACCGCCGGAGCAGATGGTGTCGCCGATGGAGAACACACCGGGGTCGAACACGCCGATGATGTCCCCCGCGTAGGCCTCGTCCACGATCTCGCGGGACTCCGCCATCAGCTGCTGGGGCTGGCTCAGGCGCATCTTCTTCTCGCCCTGCACGTGGTACACGTCCATACCCTTCTCGAACTTGCCGGAGCAGATACGCATAAAGGCTACGCGATCGCGGTGGGCCTTGTTCATGTTGGCCTGGATCTTGAATACGAAGGCGGAGAAGTTTTTGCCGAAGGGGTCGATCTCCCGCTCCCCTGCCTTGCGGGGCAAGGGGGAGGTGGTCATATTCAGGAACTCCTGCAAGAAGGGCTCCACGCCGAAATTGGTCAGTGCCGAACCGAAGAAGACGGGGGTCAGCCGACCGTGGCGCACCTCGTCCATATCAAACTCATAGCCGGCGCCGTCCAACAGCTCCACGTCGTCCATCAGGGTCTCGTGGAGATAGGGGCCGAGCATCTCTTTGAGGCTGTCGTCCTGCAAGTCCACACGGGTAGCCGCCACCTCGTGCTGGGCGTTGGCGTTCTCGTCGTTGGCGGTGAAGGCGATGATGCTGCTGCCCTGACGATCGTACACACCCTTAAATTCCTTGCCGGAGCCGATGGGCCAGTTCATGGGATAGGTGCG
>JAZOWI010000068.1:0-5035 GCA_045659145.1 Acutalibacteraceae bacterium
CGAACCTGTGACCCCCTGCTTGTAAGGCAGGTGCTCTACCAGCTGAGCTATGCTTCCAAACCGGTCATCGCCATAAGCGACGCCATTTATAATACACTACCATACCGCTTTTGTCAAGGGTTTTTTGCCAATTTTCTAAAAAGTTTTTACCGCTCTCACCGAGGGCGAAAAAAGCCGCGAAGTCGGCTGCTCCGCGGCTGTGTTTCCCCTTATTTTCCGCTCCGTCGGGCCGCCAGTTCCTCCAACTCTTCACGGGTAAACCGATACACCGCGTCGCAGAAGCGGCAGGTGGCCTCCGCCACCCCCTGCTCGTCGGGCAGGGTCAGCAGATCCTCCGTGGGCATGGCCGCAAAGGCGCCCAGCACCTTCTCCCGCGAGCAAGTGCAACGGTAGGCGGGCTCATAGGTATCCAGCACGTCGTACTCCATTCCGTCCAGCGCCAGCGCACAGATCTCCTCGGGGGTCATCCCCTGTGCCAGCATCGCCGTCACCGGCGGCAACTTCGCCACATTGGCCTCCACCTTATCAATGACCTCATCGGGGCAGAAAGGCAAGAGCTGCAACAGCAGTCCTCCCGCCGCCTGTACCGTCAAGTCGGGATTGACCAACACGCCCAAGGCGCACACCGTGGGGGTCTGCTCACTGGTGGCATAGTAGCTGGTTACGTCCTCTGCGATCTCCCCCGACACCAAGGGGGTGCAGCCCACGTAGGGCTCGGGGGCGCCGTTATCCCGCAGCACCCACAGCTGGCCCTCGGTGCCCACGGCCCCGCTCACGTCCAGCTTGCCGTTGGGCTTGAGAGGAATCTCCACAATGGGATTCTGGGCATAGCCCCGCACGTTACCGCCACTGTCCGACACCGCCATCACGGTGCCCGCAGGGCCGTCTCCCGCCAGTTTGAGGGTCAGGCTGTCCTCCTTGCCCTTCATCATCACGCCCATCATGGACGCGGCAGTGAGCAGGCGGCCCAGCGCGGCGGTGACCACCGCCGAGGGCTGATGGATCTGCTCCGCCCGCGCCACCATATCGGTGGAATCCAAGAAAAGCGCCATCACCGTGGCATCACGGGTCAGGCAACGAATCAGTTTACCCATAGTATTTCACTCCGTCAGTTATTTCGTTGGTGGATGGCGCGGTTTCTCGCCACCAGCACCCAGCGCTGGGCGTCCTCGGCGGGGGCGGTGAACCGCCGCTCGTCGTACACCCCCAACAGGTCAAACCCCGCCTCTGTAAGCAGGTTCTTCCAGGTTTGCAGGCTGTATGCCCGCTCCCTTACTAAATCGGTATAGCGGGTGTAGGTGCCCTCCTCTTCCTCCAAGAAGAAGTCCAGTGCCATCTCTACCTCGTGGGTGGCGGGGAGATAGCGGTTGCGCCAGGTGCACACAAACTCCTCCCGCTCAAACACAAAGGCGTTATCCCCCAGCACGTGGGCGTGCTTATAGGGGGTATTCACGTCAAAGATCAGCAGTCCGTCGGGGGCGATAAACAACCCCAAACGGCGGAAGATCTCCCGCAGGTCCTCGGTGTGGAGGATATGGCTCAGGCTGTCCAACATACACACCGCCCCGTCCACCGTGCCGTAAAGATCCAACTGCCGCGCATCCTGACAGAGGAACAGAATGTCCGTCCCTTCGTCGGCGGCCTTCTCCCGCGCCACTGCCAGCATATCCGCTGACGAGTCCACGCCAATGACCTCACAGCCGCGCCCGGCCAATTCCAGCGACAGACTGCCGCTGCCGCAACAGAGATCCAGCACCGTATCCGCCCCACCGCCGTGGCGTGAAAACGCCGCCAGCAGATAGTCTGCCCAGGCGGCGTAATCCACATCCTCGGTCAGGGCATCGTAAAAGGCGGCAAATGCCCCGTATCCGTTCATACCTGCTTGCTCTCCTCGTCCATACGACCAAACACCATGGAATAGGAGTCGCAACCGTACTCCAAGGAACGGTTGACCCGACTGATGGTGGCGGTGGAAGCGCCCGTGGCCTTGACAATGTCGCTGTATACCCGTCCGTCGCTGAGCATCTTGGCCACCACTAAGCGCTGAGACAGAGCCTTGAGCTCCTGCACCGTGCACAGGTCCTCAAAAAACATATAGCACTCCTCCTGCGTCTGCAACTGGAGGATGGCGTCAAACAAAAAGTCCGCTTCTTTACTCTTGATCTTGCTATTCAATGGGATACCCTCCTTTGGATATAGCATTCTGCCCCTATTATACACCATCACTTTCACAATGTAAAGAGTTAAATCGCGAAAAGACAAAAAAAGCCGCCGAAATCTCTCTCGGCGGCTTTTATAATTAGGATAAAGTGATCTTGTGGTACACTTTCTTGCCCTTTTTGATGATGGCGGCGCCCTCGGCGAAGTCCGCCTCGGACAAGGTGGTGGCGGGGTCGGTGACCTTTTGGTCGTTGACCGAAACACCGCCCTGCTGGACAAGACGGCGGGCCTCGCCCTTAGAGGCGGCCAAGCCTGCATTCACCATCACGTCCAAAATACCCATCCCCACGGCGTCCGTCAGGACGGTGGTGGGCATATTCTCGGTGTTGCCGGCGCCGGAGAACAGGGCGCGGGCGGCCTGCTGAGCCTTCTCCGCCTCCTCGGTGCCGTGGACCAGCGCGGTGAGCTCGTAGGCCAGAATCTCCTTGGCGGTGTTGAGCTGACTGCCTTCCCACTTGTCCATCTCGTCGATCTGCTCGATGGGCAGGAAGGTGAGCATCCGCAGGCATTTCAGCACATCCTGATCCCCCACATTGCGCCAATACTGGTAGAAGTCATAAGGCGGGGTCTTGTTGGGATCCAGCCACACGGCGCCGCTGGCGGTCTTGCCCATCTTCTTGCCCTCGGAATTGAGCAGCAGGGTGATGGTCATGGCGTGGGCGTCCTTGCCCAGCTTGCGGCGGATCAGCTCGGTGCCGCCCAGCATATTGCTCCACTGGTCGTTGCCACCGAATTGCAGGTTGCAGCCGTGGGTCTGGAACAGACGGTAGAAGTCGTAGGACTGCATGATCATATAGTTGAACTCCAAGAAGGAGAGTCCCTTTTCCATCCGCTGCTTGTAGCACTCGGCCCGCAGCATATTGTTCACCGAGAAGCAGGCGCCCACCTCACGGAGCACCTCGATGTAGTTGAGATCCAACAGCCAGTCGGCGTTGTTGACCATCTGTGCCTTGCCTTCACCGAACTCAATGAACCGCTCCATCTGCTTCTTGAAGCAGTCGCAGTTGTGCCGGATGGTCTCGTGGGTCATCATCGAGCGCATATCGGTACGACCCGAGGGGTCACCGATCATCGCGGTGCCGCCGCCGATAAGGGCGATGGGCTTGTTGCCCGCCATCTGCAGGCGCTTCATCAGGCACAGCGCCATAAAGTGGCCCACGTGCAGGCTGTCCGCCGTGGGGTCAAAGCCGATGTAGAAGGTGGCCTTGCCGGTGTTGATGAGTTCTTTGATCTGGTCCTCGTCGGTCACCTGGGCGATCAGTCCGCGGGCAACCAGTTCTTCGTATACGGTCATTGGTATCTCTCCTAAACACAAATTGTTGTTATTATACTTTTATTTATCCTCGCTGTCAAGGGTGTCATCATCGGGGGCGGCAGACGGTTGTTTCATCTTGCGCCAGTTGAGGAAATGCAGCACCGCCGAGGTAGCGGTGAGCGCCGCGCAGATGAAATGCAGCACGATTTGCAGGATGGCTCCGTCATTGGTGAAATCCAGACACAGAGTCACCACCCACGCCACCGAGCACAGCGTCCAAATGATAGCGGCTACCAAGGAATACTGGCGCTTATTCTCTTGTTGGAGCGCCGCCAATTCCTCAGGGGAGCGCTCTTTTACTTCTCGTTTCATATCTTTTCCTCCAATACGGCGCGGGTGCGCATCTCGGCGGCGGCGGTGAGGGCGGTATCCGTGACCTCGCCCCCCATGATCCGCGCCAACTCCTGCAAGCGGCGCTCCTCGCTGAGTTCCTCCACCGCAGTAAAGGTGCGCCCGTCGCACACCGACTTGCTCACCAGCAGATGGCGGTGTCCGCAAGCGGCAATCTGAGCCAAGTGGGTGACGCACAGCACCTGCCGCGTGGCGGCGATGCCCCGCATCAGGGTGCCCACCTTGGCGGCGGCGCGTCCGCTGATGCCCGCGTCCACCTCGTCAAAGATCATGGTATCAATGTCGTCCACCTGCGCCAACACGCTTTTGAGCGCCAGCATAATGCGGGACAACTCGCCTCCCGATGCGGTCTTGGCAATGGACTTGGGCGGTTCGCCCGGGTTAGAGGCGATGAGAAACTCCACCTTGTCCCCTCCCGTGGCGGTCAGGGCGGTGGGCTCAATGGACACCGCCAACCGCACATGGGGCATATCCATAAAGGTGAGCTGACGGCACACGTCCTCTTCGAAGCGGAGTGCCGCCTGCCGTCTGGCGGCGGTGAGGGCCTGTGCGGCGGCGATGGTCGCCTCCCTCGATACCGCCGACTCCCGCTCCAACTCGTCAATATAGGCATCGGCGGACTGGATGCTGTCCAGTTCCTGCCGCATTTCTTCCAATTTATCCAGCAGCGCCTCCTCCTCGGTGACGGCGTGCTGTTTCATCAGCCGCGACAAAAGCGCCAGCCGATCCTCAATGGCGGTCAGCTCCTGCTCGCTGAAAGACAGGCTCTCCTCAAAGTCGGCCGCCTCCTCCGCCACCGCCTGCACCTCATACAGACAGCTCTGCAACCGCGCCGCCAGTGCATCCAGCTCCGGCGCGATGGCGCCCACGCTGTGCAAGGCACTGACACTGTCGGTCAGGCGGGTGAGCGCCCCCTGCCCATCGGCGGACTCGCTGTCCTCCATACCGCCCCGCACCAGACGCAGCGCGGCCGCCAGCTTCCCCGCGTGGCGGGCCATCTCCCGACGGGCAGTGAGCTCTGCCTCTTCTCCCGCGCGCACGTCCGCCTTTTCCAAGGCGGCGATGTGCTGTTCCAGCTGTGCGGTGCGATAGGCCTTCTCCTGCTCGTCCATACTCGCC
The DNA here is from genome assembly GCA_045659145.1 of Acutalibacteraceae bacterium. Lineage (GTDB taxonomy): Bacteria > Bacillota > Clostridia > Oscillospirales > Acutalibacteraceae > UBA5905. The sequence goes on from JAZOWI010000068.1 coordinate 5,006, forward strand.
GCCTTGATGGCGCGGCGGATGCGGCAGTAG
>JAZOWI010000069.1:0-4933 GCA_045659145.1 Acutalibacteraceae bacterium
CATCACCAGCACCATATCCACCATCTCCAAGTAGGGGAAGGCGGCCTCGGCGGGGGTGGCGGGTTTGAGGGTGATGGCGGCCTGCTTACCCAGGGCGCGGATGTCCTCCAAGGTCTCCTTGATGGGATCCTCGCACTCCAAGTGGATGTTGAGCAGGTCGGCGCCCGCCTTGGCAAAGGCGGGGAGCAGACGGCGGGGATGGATCATCATCAGATGCACGTCGAAGAACAGGTCGCTGTGGGGACGCAGGGCGGCGATAACGGGAGGACCGAAGCTCAGGTTAGGCACAAACACCCCGTCCATCACGTCCAGATGCACCCAGTCGGCGCCGCTGTCCTTTACATATTCCAGTTCCTCGGCCCCGTGCGCAAAGTCACAGGTGAGGATCGAAGGCGATACTTTCATACTCTGTTCTTCCTTTCCGGCATCCGATGGTGCCCCGTACGTACATTCATTTTACCTTATTTAGAGCGAAAGGTCAAGTGTGAGTGGTTTCCAGCCGCGCTTTGGCGGTGGCGATGTCCTCCCGAATCTGCTGCGAAAGCGCTTCCAAATTGGGGAAGGTCTGCTCGGGACGGAGGAAGGTGAGCAGGGACACGGTGGGGCAGGAGCCGTAGAGATCCCCCTGATAATCGAGGATGTAGGTCTCCGCCAGAGGGCGGTCGGCGCCCACAGTGGGCTTGACCCCCACGTTGGTGACCCCTTGATACCGCACTCCGTCCACTTCCACCAGCGAGGCATACACCCCAAAACGGGGGTGCACCCCTTTTTCGGGGAGGGGTTGGTTGATGGTGGGCAGTCCCAGCCGTCGCCCGATGCGGTTGCCCTCCATCACCGGCTGACACAGGGAGAAGGGGCGTCCCAGCAGACGCTGGGCGGTCTCCACCTCGCCGTCGGCAATCAGACGGCGCAGGATGGTGGAGCTGACGGAGATGCCGTCCACCTCCACCGAGGGTACCACCGTCACCGCGATGCCCTGCTTGGCGCACAATTCGGTGAGCAGGGTGGCATCGCCTGCGCCACGGGCGCCGAAGCGGTAGTTAAAGCCGCAGGTCACCTGCACGGCACATAATTGCTGTGCCAGCACCTGCTCCACAAACTCCTCGGGGGTCAGGTGGCATACGGCGGAAAAATCGTCCCGCAGCAGCTCCTCCACCCCCTGCGCTTCCAGCAGGGCCGCCTCCTCCGTGTCGGTGCACAGCAGAGGGGGCATTCCCTTGGCGGTGAAGGTGGCGGTGTTGAAGGTATAGACGCACAGGGCGGCATCTTCACGGGCGGCGGCGCGGATGACCTGCCGATGACCCAGATGCACCCCGTCGAAGAAGCCCAGCGCCACCGAGCGGGGGCGGCGGGGCAGTGTATTCCATTGTTCTCGGGTGTAAAGCTTCATACCTTGTCACATCCTTATACGTGTAACAGACAGTCCATTTTCAGTTGCCCCTCTTCGGGGACGCCCAACGCCAGACACACGCCCTCGGGGTCGTAGACCCGCACGGGGGTGGTGACGGTCTGCCGCAGACGGGTCAGGTCCAGCGCCCCGCCGTTGCGGAAGCGGGCGGCCTGCGCCGCCGACACGGTGAGGGCGGGATAGGCCGAAAGCGCCGTCTCGATGGGTAATAGACGGGAAGCCAGTGTCCCTTCGGCGGCCAGTTCTTTCGCCGCGTCCAAGGACAGGCAGTCGGTGAGGGTGTACCCCGCCGCCATGGTGCGGCGCAGGGCGGTCATCACCGCACCGCAGCCCAGCACCCGCCCCAAGTCGTCGCAGAGAGTGCGGATGTAGGTGCCCTTGGAGCAGTGGCAGGAGAGGGTTAAAAGTCCTTCGGCTTCGTTATAATCCAGTAATTCCAGTGTATAGATCGTGACGGGACGAGCCTCGCGCTGGATCTCGATGCCCTGCCGCGCCAGCTCGTACAGCCGCACCCCGTCCTTTTTGAGGGCGGAGGTCATAGGGGGGATCTGCATAATCTCGCCCCGAAAAGCGGGCAGCGCCGCTTCCACGGCTTGGCGGGTGGGAATCGGCTTGCCGGTTTCGGTGACCTGTCCCCACACGTCCAGGGTATCGCTCACTGCGCCGAAGCGCAGGGTGGCGGTGTAAGCCTTATCGTGGATCGGCAGGCGATCCAGCGTCTTGGTGGCGCGTCCCACCAGCAGGGGGAGCACCCCCGTGGCGTTGGGGTCCAGCGTGCCTGCGTGGCCCACTTTCTTGACCCCCAGCAGGCGGCGCACCACCGCCACGCACAAGAAGGAGGTCATCCCCTCGGGCTTGTCTATGCATAAAATACCGTCCACAGTGGACACCTCCTTTCGTAAAGGAACAATGGGGACAGGATACACCTGTCCCCATAGCATTAGCCTGTTATCAAGCGGGGCAGGGCGATCTCCGCCGCCTTGATAATGGCGGCGCGCACCTCTTCCCGTGTGCCGTCCAGCGCGCAACCGGCGGCGCGGTGATGACCGCCGCCGCCCAACAGGGCGCAGATGGCCGCCGCATCGGCGTGGGTGCCGGTGCGGACGCTGATCTTATAGTTTCCGTCTTCCTTCTGACGCAGGGTGATGCCTACCCACACCCCCTCGATCTGTCGGGGGATGGGGGGCAGACCCTCCATATCGTTCTCATTGGCGCCGCTTTTCTCCACCATCTTGTTGGTGATGGTCATAATGGCCACCCGTCCCTCGTGGAGAAACTCCATACCGTCCAGCGCCATCCGCTCCAACTCGATGCGGGCGCGGGACTTCATATCGAAGTTGACCCGATTGATCATCTCGTAGGGGATGCCCAGATCGATGCAGTCGGCGGCCATCCGATGGGCCAGCGCTCCTGCATTGGAATACTTGAAGCAGCCGCTGTCGGTGGCAATGCCCGTGTAGATGCAGGTGGCCATGGCGGGGGTCAGGTCCACCTCCAGATGGCGGATGACCCGCAGGATCACCATAGCGCAGGCGGCGCAGTCCTCGTCCACGCAGGTGGCGGCGGCATAGCCGGTGTTGGTGCCGTGGTGGTCGATGCACAGATCCACCCGCGCCCCGTACTCTGCTTGCAGACGGGGACCCAGCAGCTTGGCATCCGCCACGTCCAAGGCGCAGATGAAGCGGGGGGTGAAATCCTCCATCACCACCGATTCGGTCATATAGTCGTATTTCTCCGGTATGGGGTCGCCGCACTCCACCCGCACCCGCTTGCCCAGCGCGCTCAGCGCCTGACAGAGGGCGAAATTGGAGCCCAGCGTGTCCCCGTCGGGGTATTGGTGGGCCAGCAACAGAATGTCGTCCGCTGCCAGCAGCATCTCGGCGGCCTGCCGCTCGTTGATGTGTTGTGTCATGGCGCGGTCTCCTCTTTTTTAATGCGGTTGATGGTGGCGGCGATGCCGGCGCTGTATTCGATGGAATCGTCCGCCACAAAGCGCAGCTCGGGGGTGTGACGCAGGCTCAGGGCATAGCCCAGCTCCCGCCGCATATAGCCGGCGGCGGATTTGAGCCCCTTGACCGCCTCGCGGGCGGCCTCTATGCCGCTCATGGAGCTGATGTAGACGGTGGCATAGGACAGATCACGGGTCACGTCCACCCGCACGATGCTCAGCAGGGTGCCGCTGACGCGGGGATCCTTCACGGTGCGCAGGATGGCGGTCAGTTCCCGCATAATGTCCTCGCTCACCCGATCCATTCGGTAGTTAGGCATAGAAGTCCCTCCTTTTTTTGAGTGATGAGTCAGGCGTTGCTTGTGGGGATGAATGAGCAGGGCTCATCAATCCCTGTACTCTTCGATAATATAGGTCTCGTAGATGTCGCCTTCCTGAATGTCGGTGAACTTTTCCAGTCCGATACCGCACTCATAGCCCTGAGCGACCTCCTTCTGGTCGTCCTTGAAGCGTTTGAGGGAGATCATCTTGTCGTCGCCGATGATGATGCCGTCACGCACGATGCGTAAGAGGTCGTTGCGGTACACCTTGCCGTCCAGAATGTAGCAGCCGGCCACCAGACCCACACCGGTGATGCGGTAGACCTGACGCACCTCGGCACGGCCGTGCAAGACCTCGCGGGTCTTGGGCGCCAGCATACCCTTCATAGCGGTCTCCACCTGCTCCAAGGCATCGTAGATGACGCGGTACATACGCATATCCACGCCCGCGTTGTCGGCGGCCACCTGCGCCAGGGGATCGGGGCGCACGTTGAAGCCCACGATGATGGCGTTGGAGGCATCGGCCAGCATTACGTCGTTCTCGGACACGGCGCCTACGGCACCGTGGGTGACGCGCACGCGCACCTCTTCGTTGGTCAGCTTCTCCCAGGACTGGGTCACGGCCTCTACGGAGCCCTGCACGTCCGCCTTGACAATGATCTTCAATTCCTTCATCTCGCCCTCATTCATCTGATCGAACAGGTTGTCGAGGGTGATCTTCTGGTATTTGCTGAACATCTCTTCCTTGGCCTCGGTCTTGCGCTGCTCCACCAGCTCACGGGCCAGACGCTCGTCGGATACGGCGTTGAAGATGTCGCCGGAAACGGGCACTTCCGCCAGACCCATGATCTCTACGGGCACGGAGGGACCTGCCTGAGTGAGCTTTTTGCCGTTTTCGTCGGTCATGGCGCGGACACGGCCCACCGACATACCGGCCACGATCACGTCACCGGCCTTGAGGGTACCGTTCTGCACCAGCACGGTGGCGATGGGGCCGCGGCCCTTGTCCAGACGGGCCTCGATGACCGTACCCTTGGCGGCGCGGTCGGGGTTGGCCCGCAGTTCCTTCATCTCTGCCACCAGCAGGACGTTCTCCAACAGGTCGCTGATGCCCATACCCGTGTGAGCGGATACCGGCACGCAGATGGCGTCGCCGCCCCACTCCTCGGGCACGATCTCGTGCTCGGTGAGCTGTTGCATCACCCGATCGGGGTTGGCGGTGGGCTTATCCATCTTGTTGATGGCCACGATGATGGA
>JAZOWI010000070.1:0-11500 GCA_045659145.1 Acutalibacteraceae bacterium
CACCACGCAAAAAGGGACACCCGTCAGGGTGTCCCTTTTTGCGTGGTCCCGATGGTCTCTTGATGCTCTCGGAGCGGTGTATTTGCCCCAGCAAATACAGCTTTTTCGGCAAACGACGGCCCTGAAAGCGGAAGGCACACGGCATTGCCGAAAAAGACGGTTCGGAGTCCGGCCGTTTGGGTGTCCTTTTTTGCTTCGTTCCTGCTCTCGGAGCACCGCAAACGAGCGAGGTTAACCGATTCTTAAACCTTTTTCCTATGGAATCTTAAAACGCAGATGACTATAATTAACGTATCCCATCATATAAAGAGGAGGATCTGTATGAAAAGAGCCATTATCCTTGTGTTAGTTTTTATGTGCGCCGTTGGACTGACCGCTTGCGGCGGCAAGGTGATGCGGGCGCGGATCACGGAGTGTTCTTCGGAGATCTACACCGACGAAGAGATCCGACAGGCGATTAATGAAGCGGTTCGCTACTTCAAGCGCGAATTTGCAGGGTGTACCCTTCTTGAAATCGGCTATGCCGGCGATGACAAACAGGCTGGGTTTCGGGAGCTTGCAGAGAGACGCGGGGCGGACGAGGTTATTGTATTGATCTCCGCGTTCACCGTGGACAATTCCGGCCGTAGTCAGGGGCTAAATCCAAATTCCACTTATAAAGGGTGGAACTGGATCTTGATGCGAGATAAAGGCGGCCCGTGGAAACATGTGGACCACGGCTATTGATGGCTTGCTTTTTTACGCCGCCTGTGGTATGCTGACAGACAGGAAGGCGGTGGAGCAGATGAAAAGCATATTCTTGTTCTTGGGGATCGTAGGGATGCTGTGGCTGAGCGGCTGCGGCGCGCCCCCGTTGTCGGCGGAGTCGGACACCCCCGTTTCTACCACTTCCACCACCGCAACGACCACCACCACGGTGGCCGCCCCCGTGTTTCGGGAGGAGGGCACGCAAAAACAGGTGAGCGGGGACTGGCGGCGATTGCTGACCCCTGTCACCGAAAAGGCGGAACAGGTGGACGGTTACGCGCTGCTCAAAAAGCTCCGTCACAAGGAAAAAGAGGCCGGCTACACATTCAGTGCCGAGATGGAAGGGCAGTTGTCGGTGCAGGGGCAAGAATATTACCTCTGCGAGATCGGACACTGGGTCACCACCGATGTGGGCAGCACCTATGAGTTTGTGGCTTGGCTGATGGTGCCCACCGACCTATCCGCCGCCTATGCGGCGCAGGTAGGCAGGGAATTAACGTGGAATACAGAGGACAACTGGCTGAAATGAAAAGAGCACCGACCGTGAGGTCGGTGCTTTTTATGTATGGTTCAATTTCGATACGGCTCGCTGTTGTTGGTGCGTCCTAAAATATAGTCGGTGGAGGTGCCGTAAAAATCCGCAAGTACGATCAGTAAATGGGCGGGGATCTCCCGCTTTCCGGTTTCGTAATTGCTGTATACCCGCTGATCGATCTTTAACAAAGCGGCTACCTCTTTTTGTTTCATATCTCGGTCGGTCCGCAGGTCCTTCAATCGGAAATAATACATCCTCATCACCTCATCAATTTCAGTATACCTACTATCAAACAATAGTGTTGATTTTACTATCATATAATAGTAAAAATAGTCGGTGGCGGATCTTCACCGTGAAGCGGTGCAAGAGGAGCATCGGCGGAGCCACCCGTAACAAAAAAGCACCCCGCATCGCAGGGTGCTTTTTCCTTTATTCATCTATCCACTGGAAAGAGCCGGAGAGCAAGGTCACCGCTTCGGGGGACACGGTCAGCAGACCGCCGTCTACGGTGGCGGCCTTTTCGCTGTCGTCCGGCATATGGATGCGGCAGGTGCCTGCCTGCACCGAGGTGATGAAGGGGGTGTGACCGGCGAGGATCGCCAGATCACCCTCGGCGCCCCTCAGAAACAGGCCGATGACCTCTTCCTGAAAGCCACGGCCATCCGGTGTGGCCACCGTCAGCTTGTAGGTGTTCATCCGTTCACCTTCTTCGCCTTGGCCACCGCCTCGTCAATGGTGCCCACGAACAGGAAGGCGGACTCGGGCAGGTCGTCGTGCTTGCCCTCGATGATCTCCTTGAAGCCGCGCACCGTCTCGCTCAGAGGCACATAGGTGCCCTCGATGCCGGTGAACTTTTCGGACACATAGAAGGGCTGAGACAGGAAGCGCTGGATCTTACGGGCACGCTGTACCAGCAGCTTGTCCTCGTCGGACAATTCGTCCATACCCATAATGGCGATGATGTCCATCAGCTCGTTGTAGCGTTGCAGGATCCGCTGGACCTCGCGGGCCACATGATAGTGCTCCTCGCCCAGCACGTCGGGGGAGAGGATGCGGCTGGTGGACTCCAAGGGATCCACCGCGGGATAGATACCCTGAGAGGCGATGGAACGGGACAGCACCGTGGTGGCATCCAAGTGGGCAAAGGTGGTGGCGGGAGCGGGGTCGGTCAGGTCGTCCGCGGGGACATAGACCGCCTGCACCGAGGTGATGGAGCCCTTCTTGGTGGAGGTGATGCGCTCTTGCAGAGCGCCCATCTCGGTGGCCAGAGTGGGCTGATAACCCACGGCGGAAGGCATACGGCCCAGCAGCGCCGACACCTCGGAACCTGCCTGAGTGAAACGGAAGATGTTGTCGATGAACAGCAGCACGTCCTGCCCCTCGCTGTCGCGGAAATACTCCGCCATGGTCAGGCCGGACAGACCCACCCGCATACGGGCTCCGGGGGGCTCGTTCATCTGACCGTAGACCAGCGCCGTCTTTTCGAGAACGCCGGACTCTTTCATTTCGTTGTAGAGGTCGTTGCCCTCACGGGTGCGCTCACCCACGCCGGTGAACACGGACAGACCGCCGTGCTGTTTGGCGATGTTGTTGATGAGCTCCATAATGAGCACCGTCTTACCCACGCCGGCGCCGCCGAACAGACCGATCTTACCGCCCTTGGAATAGGGGCAGATCAAGTCCACCACCTTGATGCCGGTTTCCAGAATCTCGGTGGAGGTGGATAATTCGTCGTAGGCGGGGGCGGGGCGATGAATGTCCCACCGCTCTTCGGTCTCGGGGTTGGGCAGATTGTCCACCGCGTCGCCCAGCACATTGAAGATGCGGCCCAAGGTGGCTTTGCCCACGGGGACGCTGATGGCCGCGCCGGTATCAGTGACGGCGGCTCCTCTCTGTAATCCGTCGGTGGAGGCCATTGCCACACAGCGCACGGTGTTGTCGCCGATGTGTTGGGCCACCTCCACGGTCAGGGTGCGCTCTCCCACCGGAACGGTGAGGGCGTTATAGATCGCCGGCAGATGTCCGTCCTCAAAGCGGACGTCGATGACGGGGCCCATGACCTGGGCCACACTGCCGATGTGTTTGTCAGCCATTGGTTTTCCTCCTTATCAATGGGGAATGTGAAGTTATGCGTTGGCACCCGCCACGATCTCGGTGATCTCCTGCGTAATGCTGCCCTGACGGGCGCGGTTATATTGCAGTTGCAGATCCGCGATCATTTCGGTAGCGTTCTTGCCGGCAGAGTCCATGGCCATTCGACGAGCCACCACTTCGCTGGCGTAGCTCTCCCGCACCGCCGCCACAAGGCGACCGGTGACGTATTCCGGCACCGCGGTATCCAAAATAGTGGTCTCGTCCGGCTCGAACAACACCGTGCCGCGAGCGGCGGTCTCGGTGCGGGTCAGAGGCAGCACCCAGACGATCTCGGGTTGCTGACTCATCATAGACACATAGCGGGTATACAGAATGCCCAAGCGGTCATACTCGCCGGCGGCGAAATCCCGACACAGGTCAGCGGCCAGCCGATAGGCGGAGAGACTGTCGAAGTGTTCGCACAGCCGCATCTCGCCACGGTACCGCTCACAGGCCTTTTTGCCGATGGGGATGACCTCCATAGCGGGGAGATCTCGCACGGTGCGGAAGATATTGGCATTGTAACCCCCCGCCAGACCGCGGTCGCCCGCGATGACGATGAGCCGCGTACGACCACCGTCGGTCTCACGCATATAGGGGCTGCGGGCACACTCGGGGGCGGCGGTCAGCAAGGACAGCACCTGCTCCAATGCGGCGGCGTAATCCCGTCCGTGGAGCATTCCCTCGGTGGCGCGGCGGATCTTGGAAGAGGCCACCAGACCCATGGCGCGGGTCAGGTGCAGGGTGGAGTTGACGCTCTTGATGCGGGTGCGCAGACTTTTGATATCAGCTCCCACGGCGCTCACCTCGCCATCTCGGTCAGAGCGCTCTCCATAGCGGCGATGTCCTCAGCCTCAAAGTAACCCTGCTCAAAACGGCAGAGAAGATCATTGTATTTTTGCTCTAACAGCTCATACAGCCGCTCCTCGTAAGCGGGCACCTGAGCCACCGGCACAGGATCCAGCCAGCCGTGGGTCACGGCGTAGATGATGACCACCTGACAGCCCACGCGCACGGGGCTGTTGCGATGCTGACCCAACACGGAGACGATGCGCTCACCCAAGGCCAGACGGGCCTTGGTATCCGCATCCAGATCGCTGCCGAACTGGGCAAAGGCCTGCAATTCGCGGTACTGGGAATAGAGCAGTTTCAGCTCACCGGACACCTTCTTCATTGCCTTGAGCTGAGCACTGCCGCCCACACGGCTCACCGAGATACCGGGGTTGATGGCAGGCATAATGCCGCTGTGGAACAACTCGGTCTCTAAGAAGATCTGTCCGTCGGTAATGGAGATGACGTTGGTGGGAATATAGGCGGACACATCGCCTGCCTGGGTCTCGATGATGGGCAGAGCGGTGATGGACCCGCCGCCGTATTCGTCCGCCACGCACACCGCCCGCTCCAACAAACGGGAGTGGAGATAGAACACGTCACCGGGATAGGCTTCACGTCCGGGGGGGCGGCGGATCAGCAGGGAGAGGGCACGGTAGGCCACCGCATGCTTGGACAGATCGTCATAGACGATGAGCACGTCCTTGCCCTGCTCACGAAAATACTCGGCCATCGCGCAACCTGCATAGGGGGCGATGTATTGCAGAGGGGCGCTCTCGCTGGCAGAGGCGGACACGATGATGGAATACTCCATGGCGCCGGCCTGCTGCAACTCGTTGGCGATCTGCACCACCGAAGTGCTCTTCTGACCGATGGCCACGTAAATGCAGATGACACCGGTATTCTTTTGGTTGAGGATGGTGTCGATGGCGATGGTGGTCTTACCGGTCTGACGGTCTCCGATGATCAGCTCGCGCTGACCGCGACCGATGGGGATCATACTGTCAATGGCCTTAATGCCCGTTTGCAGGGGCACGGCCACGCTCTTGCGTTCGATAATGCCCAGTGCGGGGCTCTCGATGGGACGGGTGTCGGTGGTGGCGATAGGTCCCTTGCCGTCGATGGGCTGACCCAAGGCGTTGACCACGCGACCCAGCATACCGTCGCCCACCGGCACATTCAGTACGCGGCCGGTGCGCTTGACGGCGCTTCCCTCGTGAATATCGTTCTGGTCGGACAGGACGGCGACAGACACCGTCTCCTCTTCCAGATTCTGCGCCAGACCTACGCTGCCGTCCTCAAATTCCAGCAGCTCGCCCGCCATACAGCCCCGCAGTCCGTAGACGCGGGCGATACCGTCGCCTACCAGGATGACGGTGCCGGTCTCGGTCATTTCGATGCGGGAGCGATACTGACGGATCTGTTCCTTTATGATCTGGCTGATCTCAGTCGGCTTATTGCTCACTGTTCAATCACTTCCTTCACTACTTGCAGACGGCGGCGCAAGCTGCCGTCCATCACCTTGCCGTCCAGCTCTACGATCATACCGCCCAACAGGGCCTCGTCTACGGTGCAGACTAACTCCACCGCGTGACGGGTTTGGGCGGACAAGGTCTCGGACAGGCGGGACTTTTCCTCGTCGGTCAGAGGCACGGCGCTGGTGACATAGGCCGTGGACATGGCTACCGCCGCCTGATACAGGGTGCGGTAGTCCTCAATACAAGCGGGCAAACAACGGATGTGCCCGTGGTTGCAGAGCAACTGGACAAAGGAGAGCACCTGCTCCGGCAGACAGTCTCCTAAGGCCTGCTCTAACAGGGCGGTCCGCTCGCTCTGAGGGACGGCGGGGCAGGCCATGAGTTCGGTATAGGCGGGGTGCTCCGCAAACAGAGCGTCCACCGTGTCCAACGCCTCTAAATAGACTTTTTCCTGTTTTTGTTCGGCGGCCAAGGCGAACAGGGCCTCGGCGTAATCCTTACTCAGTTCTGTCATGTGGCATCACCCATTTCGTCCAAGAAGGAGCGGATCATCGCACGATGATCATCGGAGTTGATCTCTCGCTCCAGCATCTTCTCAGCCAACTGGGTACCCACGGCGGCAATTTCCTGCTTGATGCCGGCTTCGGCTTTTTGCCGTTCCAAAGCAGCCTCGGCCTCGGCCTGACGGATGATGCCGGCGGCCTTGTCCTTGGCATCCGCAACCACGCGCTCGCCGTGACGGCGGGCGGTTTCATCGGCGGCGGCAATGCGGGTGGCAGCCTCCTCATCGGCAGCGGCCAGTCGGGCCTCCCACTCCGCCTTGTCCTGATTCGCTTTCTCTTCGGCCTCGGCAGCCGCGGCGAACTGGTCGTCCACCATGGCTTGCCGCTGGTCCATCACCTTTTTGACCGGCTTAAACAGGAACTTTTTCAGAATCAGGAAGATGAGCAGCAGGTTTGCCACAGAAATCAGAATCTGCCAAAGGTTGACCGAAATGATTTCTAATGTTTGCATAGTGTGGTACCTCTTATTTGCCGATGGTTTCCATCAGGATGTTCACAAACTGACGGGGGGCCACAAAGATCAGCAGGATGGCAATGACCAGACCGTACAGACCGGTGGTCTCCGCGATGATACAACCGGTGATCATGGTCGAGGTGACATCGCCCTTGCTCTCGGGCTGACGGCCGATGGCCTCGCAGGCCTTGGCGACCGCGTTACCTTCACCGATACCGGGGCCCACACCGGCGATCATCGCCAGACCGGCGCCCACGGCGCAACCACCCAACAGAATACCTAAAGCCAGCTCCAACATAATAATTACCTCCGTTTATTTTAATAAAATGGTTGACTGTTTATCCTCAGACGGACGTTGCCGTCTCTTTTGCTTGCTGTTTGGCTCGCTTTTTTGCTTCGCGCCGAGCCTTGCGCTCTTCAAACTCACTCTGGGGGAACCCGCCGGACACATACATCATCGTCAATGTGGCAAAGATGAAGGCCTGCAATCCGCCGCTGAAAATGTCAAAATACAGACTCAGCACCGCCGGCAGACCGATGCGCAGCAGGGGGAACTCACCCAACACACCGGGCAACCAACCCAGCACCAGATTGCTCAGTCCGCCCAAGGCGGCGGCGATCAGCACCGAGATGATGGAGCCGGAGAGGATGTTGCCGTAATGACGGAAGGCCATCGACACCGGCGTTGCCGCCTCGCTGATGATGTTCATAGGCAGCAGGAAGGGGATGGGCTCGGCATAACTTTTGAGATAATGGAGCGGGCCCGCTTTCAACTTGTAGTAGGTGATGAGGGCGAACACCAGCAACGCCCAACCGGCCACCACGTTCATATCCGAGGTGGGGGGGAACAAACCCAGCAGGCTGGACAGACTGGATAGAGCGGACAGCCCCATAATAGCGGCGATGAAGGGGGCAAACCCTTTAAAGTACTCTCCCATATTGGAGTGGACCATATTCTGGCACTTTTCCACGATCCATTCCGCCGCCAACTGTCGTTTGGTGTTGGGGCGCACGGCGATGCCGTGGGTCAGGTACAGACACAGGAACAGGATGGTGCACATCACCGCCCAGGAGTTGATCTGCGCCTCGGTAATAGGCAGAGGCTGGATGGGAAGCGGGATGGTGAAGAACACCAGTGCACCGGTGATGGTGATGCCCTCGCTGGGCGGGGTGGTGAGGATTTTCAGGACCATCACCGCCAGCAGCGGCAGGATAGCGCCGCAGAGCAAGAGAATGTCCACCGCTTTGAAGCGGCGACTGTTTGTATTCATGGAGAATCGTCACCTCCTGACGGAAGGGGCTCGTCGCCCTCGTCCTCGTCGTCTTCATCCTCCCAGCCGATGGCGGGGCGGTCAGGCGAGGGGTTGGCGGCGGCTTGTTGCTTGGCGCGCACCGCCACGGCGATGCGGGGCACGAGCAAGGGGATGGCGGCAGACCACAGATGGAACCAAGGCAGAACCGCCGCCAGCGCCAAAATAACGCCTTGCATCAGCAACCGTCCGCCCTGACTCAGGCGCACGGTGTTTTTGGCCTGTTTTTCGGTTTGGGTGACCGCCTTTTGCACCATCAGACCCACCAGCAGGAAGTTGACGGCGGCGGTAATCGAGCCCAGCAGACTGCCCAACAGCACCGTGTAGTCCCACTGCCTGAGCAGCAGGAACACCGCCTGCACCGGCAGAATGGCAACCGCCAACCAGATGACCACATAGCGGGTCTCGCGTCGGACGGTGGGGTCAATTCGATTGTTCATTGGGCACCTCCCTTGTCCTTGCTAGTATGCGCAAATGCGCCCTTATACTCGTGTGATGTACAAAATATTCCAAATTATTATAAAGCATAGCACACCGTGTGAAAAAAGTCAAAGGGTAAAAGGTGTTTTTTGGTAGGTTCTTTGACAAGACCATAGGCGGTATGCTATACTGCTGCAAAAAAGGGGGGAGAGTATGACGACTCAAGGATGGATCTCTTATTTGGAAAGTTGCACATGGGATACGCCGCCGTTGACGGTGACGGGACATCCGTCGCCGGATGCGGATGCAGTGGTGTCTTCCCTCTTTGAGGCGTGGCGCCTGACCAAGGCGGGTTGCCCCGCCGTGCCCCTGGTGCAGGCAGAGTCGCTTCCCCGCGAAGTGGCGTGGCTGCTGGGGGAAGCGGCCTCGTTGGTACCTTTGGGCAGGGCGGATGACCCCTCCCGCTTGTTGGTGCTCACCGACCACCACGAAGTGGGTCGCTATCCGGGACGGGTGGTGGGGGTGATCGACCATCATCCGTTATCGGCGTCTTTGTCCGTGGCCGAGGTGCAGGTGCGCCCCGTGGGAGCGGCCACCACGCTGGTGACGGAGCGGATACGCAGAGACGGATGGGTGCCGGATGCGGTGTGTGCGCGTGTTTTGTTGGGTGCCATTTTATTGGATACCGAGGGACTGTCCCCCTTCAAAGCGAAAGAAGAAGACGTGGAGCAGGCGGCTTGGCTGTCGGTGTTGTGTGGCGAGGAACCCGCCGCGTTGTATGCCGCCTTGCAAGAAAAATTGTTGGAAGAGCAGGACGTTTCCACCCTGTTTCAGCGGGATTATCGCCGGTACACCGCCGCCGACGGGGCTCCTTTGCTGGGATTTGCCATTCTCAAAGTGTGGGCGGACAGTCCGCCGGACACGGAGGCGGTGCGCCGCTTGCTGCAACAAGAGCTGTCCACGGGTGTTCGCGTGGCGGTGGCCAAGATCGTGCTGTACCATCGGGACGGCGGGCGGGAGGAGCGGTATCTGGCGGCAGGTGCCGAGGCGGAGGCCTTCCTGCAAGAGGTGCAACGGGTGGGCGGCGATGGTGCCTGTCGGGAGGCTGAGGGCGCGGTTTTTCTGCCTAAGGGCTGTGTGCATCGGGGCAGAAAATGGTACGCGGCGCGGTTGGAGGAGATTTTTACAAAAAAAGCCGAAAAATAAGCGAAAAAAGGCAGAAAAAGACTGGCTTTTTTTAAGGATGTGTGGTACAATAAACGCAGAATGTATTGCAGGATGGATATTCTTGCAGAAAGGGCGTTTTGTATGGATGCAATAACCAAAAAAGAGCTGTCGATCATCGCCACCAAGATTCGGATGGCGATCGTCGAGAGCACCTATCACGCCAAGAGCGGTCATCCCGGCGGCTCTTTGTCCATCGCGGACGATCTGGCGTATCTGTACTGGAAGGAGATGCGCATCGATCCTGCCAATCCCAAGTGGGCACAGCGGGACCGTTTGGTGTTGTCTAAGGGGCATGCGGCCCCTGCGCTGTACGGTGCGCTGGCACTGAGAGGCTTCTTCCCCACGGAGTGGATCCCCACTCTGCGCAAGACGGACTCCCTTTTGCAGGGGCACCCCGATATGAAGCACATCCCCGGTGTGGATATGTCCTCCGGCTCGCTGGGTCAGGGCATCTCCTGTGCGGTGGGCATGGCGCTGGCAGGCAAGTTGGATAAGGCGGATTATCGTGTTTACACCATCCTCGGCGACGGCGAGTTGGGCGAGGGGCAGGTGTGGGAAGCGGCTATGTTTGCCGCTGCCAAGAAGCTGGATAACCTGCTGGTTATTGTGGACAATAACAACTTACAGATCGACGGCTCGGTGGAGGAGGTCAACTCTCCCTATCCCATCCCCGAGAAGTTTGCCGCCTTCGGTTTCCACGTGATCGAGATCGACGGCAACGACTTGGAGCAGATCGAGGCGGCCTGCAACGAGGCCAAGACCGTGAAGGGCAAGCCCACGGCTATTGTGCAGAAGAGCCTGAAAGGTAAGGGCGTTTCCTTCATGGAGAACCAGTGCAGCTGGCACGGTGTAGCCCCCAAGCAGGATGAGTATGATGCGGCGATGGCGGAATTGTCCGCTCAGTTGCAGGAATGGGAGGGTTGAGCCATGGCAGAGGTAATCAAAGTAGCCACCCGTGACGCCTACGGTCAGACCTTGGTCGAACTGGGCAACGAACGGGACGATATCGTGGTAATGGATGCCGATCTGGCTGCCGCCACCAAGACGGGTATGTTCAAGAAGGCACATCCCGATCGCTTTTTCAATACCGGTATTGCCGAGGGCAATATGATGAGCATTGCGGCAGGTCTGGCTGCCTCCGGCAAGACGGTGTTTGCGTCCTCTTTTGCGATGTTTGCGGCGGGTCGCGCCTTTGAGCAGATCCGCAATTCCATCGGCTATCCCCACCT
The DNA here is from genome assembly GCA_045659145.1 of Acutalibacteraceae bacterium. Taxonomy (GTDB): domain Bacteria; phylum Bacillota; class Clostridia; order Oscillospirales; family Acutalibacteraceae; genus UBA5905. The sequence continues at coordinate 10,928 of JAZOWI010000070.1, forward strand.
GAACGTGAAAGTGGCCGCCTCCCACGCGGGCGTTTCCGTGGGCGAGGACGGCGCTACCCATCAGTGCTGTGAGGACATCGGCATTATGCGCACCATCCCGGGTATGGTGATCCTCAACCCTGCGGACGGTCCCGAGGCCAAAGCGGCGGTGCGCGCCGCCGCCGAGTGGGACGGTCCCGTGTATCTGCGGTTGGGACGCTTGGCGGTGCCGGTGTTTAACGACGAAAAGGTAGACTTTGTCATCGGCAAGGGTAAGGAACTGGTGGACGGCACCGATGCGACGGTCATTGCCACCGGCCTGATGGTGAACGAGGCACTCATCGCTGCCGAGCAGTTGAAGGCGGAGGGCATCTCGGTGCGGGTCATCAATATGTCCACCATCAAACCCATTGACAAGGACATTATTATCAAGGCCGCGGAAGAGACCGGCGCCATTGTCACCGCCGAGGAGCACAACATCATCGGCGGTCTGGGCAGCGCGGTGGCAGAGGTGCTGTGTGAGAACAAGCCGGTGCCCATGCTCCGTGTGGGCGTGGAGGACACCTTCGGTCGGTCCGGCCCTGCCTTGGAACT
>JAZOWI010000071.1:0-6968 GCA_045659145.1 Acutalibacteraceae bacterium
CATGCTCCGTGTGGGCGTGGAGGACACCTTCGGTCGGTCCGGCCCTGCCTTGGAACTGCTGGAACTGTACGGTCTGACGGCTGCGCACATTGCTCAGAAGGTCAAAGCGGTATTGGCGATGAAATAAAACGAACAAAACGGATGACGACAGCACGCTGTCCGTCAGCCGTCTTTCTTGTGAGAGAACGGAAAGGAGGAGGAAGATGGCCAGAAGACCCATTGATATGTGCAACGGCCCTTTGTTTCGTAACATAGTTCGCTACACGGTGCCGATCATATTGACCGGCTTGTTGCAACTGATGTTCACCGCCGCCGATCTGATGGTGGTGGGTCAGTTCTGCGGCAGTGCGTCGGTGGGAGCGGTGGGCGCCACCAACTCGGTTATCAACCTCATCACCAATCTGTTTATCGGCCTTTCGGTAGGTACCGGTGTCACCGTAGCCCAGGGGCTGGGAGCCAACGATAAGGAGGCGGTGCACCACGCGGTGCATACCTCTATTCCGCTGGCGGCCATCTGCGGCATCATCCTTACGGCGGTGGGCATTGTTGCCGCTCCCGTGTTTCTCCGTTGGATGGACACGCCGCAGGAGTTTATTCACCTGTCCACTTTGTATATGCAGGTGTACTTTGCGGGTATTACCTCCACGATGGTGTATAATTTCGGTGCGGCGGTGTTGCGGGCCGCCGGCGACTCTCAGAGTCCGCTGAACTTTCTTATGCTGGCGGGCGTGGTGAACATTTTGCTCAATGTCTTCTTTGTGACGGCTTTGCACATGGACGTGGCGGGAGTGGCGCTGGCCACCGTGCTGTCCCAGACCTTGTCGGCGGCACTGGTGCTTCGTGCCCTCAGCCGTCGGGTGGACGCCTGCCGCTTGGAATGGCGGCAGATGGGCATTGAGGGACGGTCGCTGCTGAAAATGCTGCGCATCGGCCTGCCCGCCGGTATTCCTTTTTTCGCTATTTCCAACGTGATGATCCAGTCGGCGGTCAATTCCTTCGGCGCCCAGGTGGTGGCGGGCTATGCCGCCGCGGGCAGCTTGGAGGGGTTTGTGTATGTGGCGATGAACGCCTACCACCAGACGGCTCTGAACTTTATCGGGCAGAATGTGGGCGCCGGCAACTATAAGCGGGTGCGGCAGGTGATGAACACCTGCGTGCTCAGTGTATCCATCATCGGCGCGGTGCTGGGCGGATTGTTGGTGCTGTGCGGTCGTCCCCTGCTTCATCTTTATATTACCGACTCCCCCGAAGCCATCGAGCACGGAATGCGGCGTATGCTGTATATCGCCACCTTCTATTTCCTGTGCGGTGCTATGGATGTAATTACCGGCGGCATCCGCGGTCTGGGCGCTTCTCTGTCGCCTATGTTGGCCAACGCGCTGGGCGTGTGCGGAATGCGGTTGGTGTGGATTCTGTTCGTGTTCCCCGTGTTCGGCACCTTGGAGGCGGTGTACATATCCTATCCCATCTCCTGGGCCATCACCACGGCGGTGCAGTGGGTCACTTATCGGATCTTACTGCGACGACGGGAGAGAGGAGGGGCCCTTCGTGGAGCAGTATAGCTACGTGGTCCCGCAGGAATACCACGGCGAGATGTTGCAGACCTTTCTGCGGCGTGCCTGCGGCCTTTCTTACCGTATGGTGGTGAAGCTCAAACGGGTAGAGGGCGGAATGACCGTGGACGGCAAGCCGTGGCGTTCCATCGATCGGGTTGATGCGGGTCAGCAGGTGGTGCTGCGGATGCCCACCGATGCGGTGCGCATCGAGGGGGCGGATATGCCCCTGTCCATTCCCTATGAAGACGAGTATATTCTGATGATCGACAAGCCGCCCTATCTGGCGGTGCACCCCTCCGCCGGCAAGCCGGAGCCTACCCTTGCCAATGCGGTGGTGGGCTATTTTGAGCGTAAGGGCACCCCCTTGTCCTTTCGCCCCGTGAATCGGTTGGACCGCAACACCAGCGGTCTGCTGATGGCGGCCAAAAGCCCCCATATCGCCTTTGCTATGGCCCAGAAACCGCAGAAGGTGTACTATGCCATCGTCCTCGGTGAATTGCAGGGCGAAGGCACGGTGGATCAGCCTATTCGGGTCAAGGAGGGCTGCACCATCACCCGCGAAGTGGGGGAGGGTGGCAAGGACAGCGTCACCCATTGGCGCGCTCTTGCCACCGATGGTGAGATCACGCTGGTGCGGGTGGTGTTGGAGACGGGTCGCACCCACCAGATTCGGGTGCATATGGCCTGGCTGGGGCACCCCTTGGCGGGCGATACTATGTACGGCACGGATGAAACGGTGCTGCCCCGTCACGGACTGCACTGCGCCCACACGATGTTCACCCACCCTGTTACGGGGCAGGAGGTGCGGGTCACCAGTCCTATTCCCGAGGATATGCGTTCCCTTTTGGAGCAGCGCGGTCTGTGGCAGGAAGAATGGGACGTGATGGAATGAGAAAAGAGCCGTGGTTTGGTAGGCCAAACCACGGCTCTTTTTGCTTTGCTTACGAGGGGTAGTACACTTCGCCGGTGAGGGCATTTACCAACACCACATCCACCGTGGAGTAGTGGCTGTCGTTCACCAGCCACCGCAGGGCGATGCGGTATTCCGGCTTTTCCTCGGTGGGGTGATCAAACACCCTCCAAGAAAACAGAAATCCAGTATCCGGATCGCGGTCACCAGACCGAATGCCTAAGAAACTCTCCGCCAATTCAAGGGCCCTTTCCTCGGTGATATAACCGGAGGATGCGGTAGTCGTTGTCGTTGTAGAGGTCGTGGTGGTGGTAACAACGTCATCACCGCCGCTGTCGGAGGTATCCGGCAGCAGAGAGCAGCCCGACACCAACAGGCACAGCAGCGCCAAAAAGATGGAAAGTGTTTTTTTCATCGCAAAACCCGCTCCTTCTCGTAATATCGTGCACACTTTATACTCCCGGTATATGTAATTCGTACTCGCCGCTACGCAAGACCTGGGCCAATTCCGCCTCGGTGCGGATGCGGTGGGGGATCAGGATGCCGAACTTCTCGCAGTGGCCCATATAGTGGCGGTCAGAGCCGGCAATTGGGGGAAGATTGTTCTCCTTGGCCCAGTTTACTGCTCGCTGATTGTCCAGGAGTGGGTTGCAGGCGTTGTAGATCTCGGCGCCGTCAAAATATTCCGAGGGCAAAGCCTCCCACGGACGGGGGATGTACTCTCGCACGCGGAAGGGGTGGGCTTGAAAGATGAGCCCTCCCGCCTCACGGACGATGCGACTCAGATAGGGCAGGTCGCACTCCCGAAGTTCGGGGTGATCGTACATAAACTGCGGTGTCAGTCCGTACAATAGGGCCTCGCGGCCGTTGCCGATGCCCTCTTCGATGCCGAAGAGCACGTCAAAATCCAGTTGATCGCCCACCGCTTTGGCGCGCAGATAACACTCCTCATAAGCGGCGGCGAAATCCGCCCACGGCATATTGCGGCGGATGGCGGTGTTGCCGTGATAGAAGTGCTCGGTGATCACCATACCGGCATAGCCGACGGCCTTCATTTCCCGCACCAGTTCTTCGGGGGATATAGCGCCGCAGGCACTGCAAGCGTTGGTGTGTTGGTGCATTTCGTACAGATACATACGGTCGCTCCTTTTACCAGATTTCTCCTATATTATGCCCTTTTCGGCGGGATTTGTCAACCGCAAACGGTTGCGTTGAGGAGGAAAATGTGTTACAATTTCTCCATCAAGCCAAAACGAGGGATGGTTATGAAAAAAGCGGTATTATTTGATCTGGACGGCACCCTGCTCAACACGCTGGGGGACCTGACGGCGGCGGTCAACCACGCTCTGTCCGCCCACGGCTTTCCCACCCGCACCGAGGCGCAGGTGCGCACCTTTGTGGGGGATGGGGTACGGGAGTTGATCGCCCGCGCCTGCCCGCCGAACACGGCACAGACGACACAGCAATCGGTGTTGGAGGCGTACCTGCCTTTCTACGCCGCCCATAATGCGGACAAGACCGTTCCCTACGATGGCGTACTCAACTTGTTGCAGTCGTTGCGGGAAGCGGGGGTAGCCCTTGGCGTAGTCAGTAACAAGCACGAGGCAGGAGTGCAGGCGCTTTGCGCCCGCTTTTTCGGAGATGTGTTGGATGTGGTGGTGGGCGGCAGCGGAGCCCGTCCTCTCAAACCCGCGCCCGATAACCTGCTGTTTGCTTTGGAGCAGTTGGGAGTGTCCCCCGAGCAAGCGTGGTATGTGGGGGACTCCGCGGTGGACGTCGTGACTGCCCGTGCCGCCGGTGTACGCTGTGTGGCCGTTACGTGGGGGTTTCAGGATGAGTCCCGCCTGCGGGCGGAGCGCCCTGCGGCGACGGCACACACAGCCGATGAGATAAAAGGAATTGTAATGAACAAAGAATGAGGAAAAACCCGTCGATTCGGCGGGTTTTTCTGTTGATAAAAAGTTGACAAGTAGGGGCATCGTGTTGTATAATCAATAATTAAAATTACGCGCCCTCTTGTTGAGAAAGGAAGATCAGTATGGGTTTAACAATTGCACAGAAGATCATCCGTGACCATTTGGTCAGCGGAGAGATGATAGCCGGCACCGAGATCGCGTTGCGCATCGACCAGACGCTGACTCAGGATGCCACCGGCACCATGGCCTATTTAGAGTTTGAGACTATGGGTATTCCCCGTGTGCGCACCGAGCGCAGCGTGGCCTATATCGACCACAACACCCTCCAATCCGGCTTTGAGAATGCGGACGACCATCGCTATATCCGGTCGGTGTGTAAGAAGCACGGCGTATATTTCTCCCGCCCCGGCAACGGCATCTGCCATCAGGTGCACTTGGAGCGGTTCGGCATCCCCGGCAAGACCCTCATCGGTTCGGACAGCCACACCCCCACCGGCGGCGGCATCGGTATGCTGGCCATGGGCGCGGGAGGACTGGACGTGGCGGTGGCTATGGGCGGCGGTGCTTACTATATCACGATGCCCAAGATGTATAAAGTGGAGCTCACCGGCAAGCTGCGCCCCTTTGTCACCGCTAAGGACGTGAGTTTGGAGATTCTGCGCCGGTTGTCCGTGAAGGGCGGCGTGGGCGCCATCATCGAGTGGGGCGGCGAGGGTGTCAGCACCCTGACCGTGCCGGAGCGCGCCACCATCACCAATATGGGCACCGAGTTGGGTGCCACCACCTCTATCTTCCCCTCGGACGAGGTGACCCGACAGTTCCTGAAAGCGGAGGGCCGCGAGGAGGATTATATCCCCCTGTCCAGCGATCCCGATGCTGAGTACGATAAGATCCTGCACATTGATCTGTCCACGTTGGAGCCGCTTATTGCTTGCCCCCACAGCCCCGACAAGGTGGTGACGGTGGCCTCGCTCAAGGGCACCAAGGTGGATCAGGTGTGCATCGGCTCCTGCACCAACTCCTCTCTGCTGGATATGCTGAAGGTGGCAGCTCTGCTGAAAGGTTGCACCATTCAGCCGTCGGTGAGTTTGTCCATTTCCCCCGGCTCCAAGCAGGTGCTGAGTATGCTGGCGGACTGCGGCGCCCTCACCGACATTTTGGCGGCCGGCGCCCGTGTACTGGAATGTGCCTGCGGTCCCTGCATCGGTATGGGCTTTTCGCCCAATTCCGGCGGCGTGAGTCTGCGCACCTTCAACCGCAACTTTGAGGGTCGTAGTGGCACGGCAGACGGGCAGGTGTACCTGTGCAGTCCCGAGACTGCTGTGGCGGCGGCCCTCACCGGCGAGATCACCGATCCTCGCCTGCTGGGCGAGATGCCCGCTATCACCTTCCCTGAAACCTTCCGCATCGACGACAGCGCGGTGCTGGCGCCCGCTTCCGAGGAAGAGGCCGCATCCGTGGAGGTGCTCCGCGGTCCCAATATCAAAGAGTTCCCCCAGAGCCATCCTCAGTTGGACACCCTTTCCGCTCCCTTGGTGCTGAAGGTGGGGGACAACATCACCACCGACCACATTATGCCGGCAGGCGCCAAGATCCTGCCTTATCGCTCCAACATCCCCCACTTGTCCCAGTTCTGCTTCGGTGTGTGCGATCAGACCTTCCCGGAGCGGGCTAAGGAGGCGGGACAGTCCATTGTGGTGGGCGGCAGCAACTACGGACAGGGCTCCTCCCGCGAGCACGCGGCGTTGGTACCCCTGTATCTGGGCGTGCGTGCGGTCATCGCCAAGTCCTTTGCCCGTATCCACGCGGCGAACCTGATCAACGCCGGCATTATGCCCCTGACCTTCAAGGATCCCGAGGATTACGACAAGCTGATGCAGGGGGACGAATTGGAGCTGACCGACGTGTATGCCGGTATGGACTCCGGCGAGATCACCCTTACCGACAAGACCGCCGGTGTGACGGTGCCCCTGTGCGCCGATTTCACCCAGCGGCAGAAGGATATGTTGAAGGCCGGCGGTCTGCTGGCCTATACCAAGAAGATGGGAGAGTAAGACGATGAATCAGTACATTGAGCAGGCTGTGGAGAGTTTCCGCACCTTGATCACCGAACAGTTAGAGCGGCAGAATCGGATGGAGGCCGGCGAGGCCGCCAAGGATTTTGCCAACCTGCCCCACATCACCATCGGCATCTGCGGCGGTGACGGCATCGGTCCCATCATCACCCACGCGGGTGAAGATGTGTTGCGCTTTTTGCTGGCGGACGAGGTGGCTTCCGGTCGGGTGTCCTTCCGTGAGATCGACGGTCTGACCATCGAGCGCCGCACCGAGGTGGGTAAGGCCATCCCCGATGATACCCTCGCCGCGCTGAAAGAGTGCGACGTGATCCTGAAAGGCCCCACCACCACCCCCCACGGCGGCAATTTGGAGAGTGCCAACGTGGCCATGCGCCGCGAACTGGATCTGTATGCCAACGTGCGCCCCACCTGCGTGCCGGAGCTGGGCATCGACTGGGTGTTCTATCGTGAGAACAGCGAGGGCGAGTACGTCCTGGGCAGCCGGGGCGTGGAGATCCCGGATAAGCTG
>JAZOWI010000072.1:0-17586 GCA_045659145.1 Acutalibacteraceae bacterium
GCCTATCTGGGGTTTTTGCCGCAGGACCGCCACCCCACCACGCTGGGTGCGGATGCTGGCTGTGACTCCGCCCACAAGACCCTGCCGGTGCCCACCGGCGGCGCCTATCTGCATCTGTCCCATCGGGTGGCGGCGTGGGCCGAGGAGGCGGAGCACGCTATGAGCCTGTTTGCTTCCACCAGCCCGTCCTATCTCACCTTGCAGTCGCTGGATGGGGTCAATCCCTATCTGGCAGAGGAATACCGTCCTCGACTGGCGGCCTATACGGAGCGGGTGGCGGCACTGAAAGAAGCGCTGGCGGACAGCGGCTATCGCTTGGTGGGGGAGGAACCCCTCAAAGTGACCATCGCCCCTAAATCCTATGGCTACACCGGTGAGGAGTTGGCGGTGGAGTTGGAGCGGCAGGGCATCGTGTGCGAGTTTGCCGACCCCGACTATCTGGTGATGATGTTCACCCCCGAAAACGGGGAAGAAGCGCTCGCTCGCGCACAGAAAGCACTGTGTACTCTGCCGTCGCGGGCACCTGTCGGGGAGAAGATGCCGCAACTTACCTCGCCCCATAGGAGGATGACCTTGCGTCAGGCGCTGTTTTCGGCGGCGGAGACCTTGCCCCTTGCCGCGTGTGTGGGGCGGGTGCTGGCTGCTCCCACGGTGAGCTGTCCCCCTGCCGTGCCCGTGTTGGTGGGCGGCGAAGTGGTGGACGAGAGTGCCCTTGAGGTGTTCCGCTACTATGGGTATACCACTCTACGGGTAGTGAAGGAATAAAAGAGAAGCCGAGGCGTGCGCCTCGGCTTTTTCCTTGACAGAGAGGGGAAAAATCGGTATAATGAGTAAACTCACAGGATACACTGTCACTATACGGGGGCGTAAAGGTTTCGACGGGGATCGTGAGGTACGGTAAGCGAGTAGTGGCGTTGGACCACTTTAAAACCGACAAACTAAACAATAAACGACAACTCTAAAGTTGCTCTGGCGGCTTAATTAAGCCGCCCGTCCTGCCCCGAAGCACCGCGATCGGGAGCGGGGCGTCAATTAGCGGTGAACGTGAACACAGGGGTGCCACCCCCTCTGTCACGGCGTAGTGGCTACCGTAGCGCATAGCCTGTCCACCGGCGATGCGTGAGGGGAATCTCAAAAGACGGACTGCACTCGGAGAAAGCTGTATCAAGTGGTTTTCGGACGCGGGTTCGATTCCCGCCGCCTCCACCAAAAAGAGAAAGAGACTCCCGAGGGAGTCTCTTTCTCTTTTTCGTAGAAGTAGAGAGGGGTCGAAGCCCGAAAATGCCGCCGTGGCGGCAATTTCACAGATTTTGCGCAGATACAACCTGCGACAAGCGCCACTTCGGCGCAAAATCGGGGTTCAGATTCCCGCCGCCTCCACCAAAAAGAGAAAGAGACTCCCGAGGGTGTCTCTTTCTCTTTTTCGTAGAAGTTGCGAGGCTCACTCGCCCACAAAGGCATTCAGTTTGTTGATGAGCATTTTGTTTCTGGTAGCGGACATATTGTTGAGGAACAGCACGTCCTGCACCCCGTTGTCTTTTATAAAACCAATGAAATCGTCACTGAAATAGCGGAAGTCCAGCACGTACACCTTGTGATAGATTGTGGACAGGTACGGGGCCAGCGCGTTGCCGTAGGAATCCTTGATCAGCGCTACGGACGAGCCGTCGGTGATATCCTCGTTGGTGATGCAGGTGAAGGCATTATCGCCGCCGATAAAGGCGCTATATTTGTAGCGGGGATTCCAGTCGGTCACATCCGCGATGACGGGGTGCTTGGTGGTGGCAGTGGCCACCGTCTTGCCGTATACCATAGAGATGTTCCCTTGGGGCACATAGGCATACACTGTGTCGCCGCCCAGTTTGAGTCCTGCGTCCTGTGTCTCTGAATAGAAGGAGCCCACGAACCCGTCAAAGGCCTTTTCCTCAAAGGCATCCAGCGGTGCGGCGGTGCGCCCCACCTGTCGGGCATACTCCGCAAAGGCGTAATAGGCGCCTCGGGCGGTCCAGTGATGATCGGTGTGGAAGTAGAGGTACTCGCTGCGATGGCTGAGCAGGGCATCCCGCACACGGACGGGGTACACGGCCTCGGTCAAGGAGCCGTATAGATACTCGATGGCCTTTTCCTGATCCGAGGAGTTCTCGGGACGGTCCTCCGGCTCCAGCATTACGTCAATGGAGGTGGGAACGATCATCGAGTAGACGGTTGCCCCTTCCAGCTTTGCCGCGGCGCGATTGAGGATGCCGACATATTGGTCGGCGGCGCTGCGTACGAAGTTGTAATACTCGTAGGCGGTGTCCTTCTTGACAATAATGGTGCCCAGACTCTGATTCTGTTGCAGGATGGACGGGTCAATGGCGGTGGTGGTCGTCGTTACGGTGGAGTGAGTCGTTGTGGTGGTCGTGGCGGTGGTGGAATCGGTGGTCGTGGTGGTTGTGGTGGAGATGGAATCGTTCCTGTTGGTGACGGTAGTGACGGCGGTGGGACGGGAGGGGGCATCGGGAATCTCGTCCCCCTTTTGCACCGTGCCGTGAATGGTCTCTCCTTGCAGACCGAAGGTGCGGCGAACGCGGCCGCTCATCTCCACCAAGGTCTCCCGCGCGGGGAAGGTGTCGGAGAACCACAGAGAAATATCGTCAAAATAGGATCCGTCTCCCAATGCCTGCCACGAAAAGGCGGGGAACTTGGCCAGTTCCCGCTGTTCCAGCGCCGATTCGGTGGGGCGCAGAGGTAGGATCCATACCACCACGGCCAGTATCGCCGCGAGGATGACTGTCACCAGCACCCGTACGGGGTGAAGCCGCGCCGCAGAGGGGCGCGTTTTGGTTTCTTTCAGTAACTGTGCAGACAGTTTCATAGATTACGCCCCTTTCCTCAGAATTGGAAGTACAAGAAGGGATTATAACTGTTACCCACCAGCATCACGGTGGACACGCCCAACAGCACAAGCGGCCACACCACCTGCGCCACCGCATACGTGGCGGCAAGGAGAGTGTTTTTCTGTCCGGCGCGCTGCCAGCTGTCGCTGAGATGGCGGAACAAGGGGGTGGCGCACAGCGCCGCCGCGGGCAGGAAAAACAGGTGATTTTTCATCAGGGTAGCGGTTTCAAAGGTGGACCATCTCGCGGAAGTAGCACCGAACATGCCCCGCACAACGGCGGCGATGATCTCCATATCCTGAAAGCGGAACAGCACCCAGCCGAAATACACCACGAGAAGGGTGTAGAGCCAGCCCACGGCAGGCACCCTACGGAGTGCCTTGCCCAAAAACAGGGTTTCGGCGGACAGAAACAGGAAGAACCACAGTCCCCACAGCACGAAGTTCCAGCTGGCGCCGTGCCAAAGGCCTGTCAGCGCCCACACCACCAGCATATTAAGCAGGGTGCGGGGGAGGGAGCAACGGCTTCCACCTAACGGGATGTAGACGTAATCGCGGAAGAAGGTGGACAGGGACATATGCCACCGCCGCCAAAAATCCTTGACCGAGCGGGCAATATAAGGATAGTTAAAGTTTTCCAGGTAGTGAAAGCCTACCATCCGTCCCATACCGATGGCCATATCGGAGTAGCCGGCAAAATCAAAGTAGATCTGCAACGTGTAGGCGAGCATACTCACCCACAAGGCCGAGGCAGGCGATGCCTGCACCGCGGTGAGGGTGACCGTGCCGTCGGCGGCGCCGATGAGGGCGTCAGCTAAGCTGCCGCAGGTGTTGGCGAGGATCACCTTCTTGCCCAGACCCACGCAGAAACGGCGGATGCCCTCGCTGATGTCGGCCCAATCCACCCGACGGGAGGTGAGTTCGTTCTCCACATCCGCATAGCGGACGATGGGGCCTGCCACGCACTGGTGGAACAGGGAGGCATACAGCAGCACCGTGCCGAATCGCCGTTGCGCGGCTACCTGACCGCGGTATACGTCGATCACGTAGGAGAGTAGCTGGAACGTGTAGAAGGAAATGCCGATAGGCAGGGCGATGGCGGGCAGAGCGGATTGTGTGCCGAACAGGGCGGCCAGATTGTCCGCGGCAAAGTTTAAGTATTTGAACACGCCCAGAATGCCCAGATTCACCACGCAGGTCAAGATCAGCCACAGTTTGCCATGCCCTTTGTTCATTTGCAGGGCGAACAGCCAGTCGAAGAAAGCCATTCCTAACAACAGACACAAGTAAACAGGCTCGCCCCAGGCATAGAAAATCAGGGAAAAACACAACAGAATGACATTGCGTGCGGGGGTAGTGCGCGCCAGCGCATACACGCCCATACACAATGGGAAGAAGGCATATAAGAAAAACAAACTCGAAAACACCATCCCATGTCACTCCAAAACAAGTAATCTACCTTTATAATATACTTTGCAGTGTTAGATAGCAAGAACAAAAATGAAAAAATGCGGTTTTTGTCGAAAAAGGTAAAGAAAGAGCAGAATGAAGCAAATAGCACTACTATATTGACAAAATCCGAGCCATCTACTATAATACCAACAAGCGTAGAGGCGCGGGAGGCATCAGTAGCCGGAGGCGAGTGCGGAAACACACCGGTGAAAGGGCCGACTGCCGAAATCCTTATACGGTTTCCGCCGTGTGAGGGTTGGACGGTAACAGAATATGTTGCCGTCTGTCACAAGATTTGTGGAGAGCTACCGCCTGTTGTCGTGCTTTTGGCCGCAGAGGAGGTTCCTCTGCGGCTTTTATTTTGAGGAAGGAGAAAACACAATGAAAAAGAAACTGTTGCGTAACATTCTCGTGGTCGCGGTTCTGCTCATCGCCTTTGCTGTGGCGGCGGTGGCGCTGAAAGGCGAGCACAATCTGAAATGCGGCGAGTGCGACGGCACCGGTATGGTGGATGCCGCGACCTGCGAGACCTGTGCCGGCACCGGCGTAGGGGATGAAGTGGCGGACAGCCACTATTACAGCACCGTGCTGGCCTTGGCGCCCCCCGTCATCGCCATCGTGCTGGCGCTCATCACCAAGGAGGTTTACAGCTCTCTGTTTATCGGCGTGGTGGCGGGTGCCCTGCTCTATTCTAACTTTGATCTCATTGGTGCGGTGGACGCCATCGTCAATGAAGGTCTCATCGCCAATGTGGGCGACAGCTGGAACGCGGGCATCCTGATCTTCTTGGTGCTGCTGGGCATTATGGTGGCGCTCATCAATGCCGCCGGCGGCTCGGCTGCCTTCGGTCGCTGGGCTAAAACCCACGTCAAGACCCGCGCCGGCGCTCAGTTGGCCACCTTTGCACTGGGTGTGCTGATCTTCATCGACGACTATTTTAACTGCCTGACCGTGGGTAGTGTCATGCGGCCCGTCACCGACGGACACAAGATCTCCCGCGCCAAGTTTGCCTACATCATCGACGCGACGGCGGCTCCCATCTGTATGATCGCCCCCATCTCCTCTTGGGCGGCGGCGGTTACCAGCGTGGTGGGTGAGGAGAACGGTCTGACCTACTTTGTCCGCGCCATTCCCTATAACTTCTATTCGCTGCTCACCATTGTGATGATCATTACCATCGTCCTGTTGAAGTTTGACTTTGGTCCCATGCGCCGTCACGAGCTCAACGCGTTGGAGGGCGATCTGTTCTCCGAGGCGGATCGGGTGCAAGAGTCTGTTGACGAAGAGGTCTCTCCCAAGGGCAAGGTCATTGATTTGGTCCTGCCCGTCTTGGTGCTGATCGTCTGCTGCATCATCGGTATGATCTATACCGGCGGCTTCTTTGTCGCGGAGAGCGGCAGTTACCTGGATTTGGCCACCGCCTTTGCCGGTTCGGATGCCTCTGCGGGTCTGTCCTGGGGCGCGCTGATCGCCACCATCGTCACCGTGCTGTATCTGCTGGCCCGTCGCGTGATCTCCTTCAAGACCGCGATGAACGCCATTCCCAAGGGCTTTTGTGCTATGGTGCCTGCCATCATCATTCTGGTGTTCGCCTGGACCTTGGGCGGCATCACCCGCGGTATGCTGGGTGCGGATATCTTCGTGAAGCTGGCCATCGGCGCCGGTGCCGAGGCGCTGTCTGCCTTCCTGCCGGCGGTGATCTTCCTCATTGCTTTCGGTTTGGCCTTTGCTACCGGCACCTCTTGGGGCACCTTCGGCATCCTGCTGCCCATCGTCATCACCGTGTTCAGCGGCGCCGGCGAGATCCTCATCATCGCTATGTCTGCCTGCTTGGCCGGTGCGGTGTGCGGCGACCATTGTTCTCCCATTTCCGACACCACCATTATGGCATCGGCGGGTGCTCAGTGCAACCACGTCAATCACGTGTCCACGCAGCTGCCCTATGCGCTGACCGTGGCGGGCGTTTCCGTGGTGGCTTACATTTTGGCCGGATTCATCCAGAATTGGCTGATCGTGTTGCCCATCGCCATTGTGCTGATGGTGGCCACCTTGTTTGTGCTCAAAGCGCTTACCAAGGAAAAAGTGTAATCGGTAAACAAAAACACCCCTCTCCGCCCACGGCGGAGATGCGTTTTTTTATATGTTTACAAACTTTTCAGGAATCCCACCAAGCGGGAGGCGATACGCTCGTGACCTGCGTCGTTGGGGTGCAGACCGTCGGGCATAAAGGTCTCCTTGATGACGGGCAGTTCCGGATTCAGGTTGCTGATCGCGTACAGATCCAGCACGGGGAAGGAGTAATAGGCCGCCACCTCCTTGATGGTGTTGGCAATACACTTGAAGGGGGCAATGACCGGATGACCGTGCTCGTTAATGGTGTCGTGCTCTCCTACGCGGTGGAGAGGGGTCATCACCACGATGGTGGCGGTGGGATATTTCTCCCACAGTGCCCGATAGAGACAGTGCAGCGCTCCGTAGAAGGTGCTGTTGTCCCGATCGTCCATCGTGCCCAAAGGCACGTCCCCGTGACCGAAATCGTTGGTACCGCCGAACACCACGATGATGTCCGCGTCGGGATCCATCTCCGCCACACGGGAGCCGAAATACTGACTGAATCGCTCTTCCCCTTCCCGTTCCGGGGCGATGCGGGGGGCGATGCGGGTGCCACCGATGCCGTAGCCGCGCACAATGGCGCCGGTGTCACGGCCTACCCGCATCCAATAGACGTTTTCCCAATCGGTGAGGCAGGCGCCCTCGGTGATGCTGTCTCCGAGGAAATTAATTTTCTTCCCTTGCAGTTCCATGGTGACGGCTCCTTTACTGATACAGTACGCTCTGGTTAGGGAACTCCGGCTCGCAGGTCAGGTGCATCCGCATCTTGCGCAGGATGGACTCGTCACCGGAGTGAAGAATCTGGGTGGAGTGGATCTCGCAGCCGCACAATTTGGGCAGCTGCGCCACGGCACGGGCGGCCACCGGATCGGTGGCGGCGCAAATATATAGGGCGGTGAGGGCGTCGTCCAATTTGAGGGCGCTGGAACGGCTGCTCAGCAGGTTGACCTTCAGGTCGATGACCGGTTCCAGCACCGCAGGACTCATCAGCAGGGTGGACTTGGGGATGTCCGCCAGCACCTTGATGGCGTTGAGCACCGCGCCGGAGCAGGCGCTCAGCAGGGAGGAGGACTTGCCCGTGATGATGCGGCCGTCCGGCAACTCAATGGCCACGGCGGGGGCACCGCTGCGACGGCTCTTGTCCAGCGCCGGCTGGACCACCGCTCGGTCGGTCTGTTTGAGTCCCAACTGCTGCATAATTTTGGTGAGCTTGTCCACCGTCTCCTGACTCTCACGACCCACGCGCAGGTCGGTGAGACCCTTGTAATAGCGGCGGATGATCTCCTGATAGCTGGCCTGACGGCAGGCCTCATCGTCCACGATGGCGTAGCCGGCCATATTGACCCCCATATCGGTGGGGCTGCAATAGAACTTATCGTTGCCGGTGATGCGGGACAGAATGGTGCGCACCAAGGGGAAGGCTTCCACATCCCGATTGTAGTTGACGGTGGTGATGCCGTAGGCATCCAAGTGGAAGGGGTCGATCATATTCACGTCCTGTAAGTCGGCGGTGGCCGCCTCATAGGCCAGATTGACCGGATGTTTCAGAGACAAGTTCCAAATAGGGAAGGTCTCGTATTTGCCGTAGCCGGCGGCAATGCCCCGCTGATGCTCGTGATACACCTGAGACAGGCAGGTGGCCAGCTTGCCGCTGCCGGGGCCGGGGGCGGTCACCACCACCAGGGGCTTGGGGGACTCGATATAGGGGTTGGCGCCGAAGCCCTGCTCACTGACGATATAGTCCACGTCCGCGGGATAGCCTTTGATAGGACGATGGATGTAATTGCGGATGCCCAGCGCATCCAGCTTGCACTTGAATTGGTCGGCGGCGGTCTGACCGGTGTAGCGGGTAATGACCACGCTATTGACTGCGATGCCCATTCCCTGTACCATATCGATCTGACGCAACAGATCTTGATCGTAGCTCAGACCCAAATCGGCGCGGATCTTGTTTTTCTCGATATTATCGGCGCTGATGCAGAAGACCAACTCCGCCTGATCGCCCATGGAGCGGAGCAAGCGGATCTTGGCATCCGGCTCAAAGCCGGGGAGTACACGGGCGGCGTGATAGTCGTCAAACAATTTGCCGCCGAACTCCAGATACAATTTTCCGTTGAATTGGGAGATGCGTTCCAGAATATGCTCCTTCTGCTTCTCCATATACAACCCATTATCGAAACCGATTTTCATCCTTGCTCACCCCAATGCAAAAATACACTGTTAGCATAGCACATTCTGCCGTGAGAAACAAGGTGAAAAGCAATTTTTTTGCATAATTTTTTGTCAAGGAAGAAGAAACCGCTGCTTCCAGTAAAAAAAACTTGTCACCGCCGCCACATTCGTGTATAATGACAAATGTATATGGGTATGAAAGGGGGCGGGAAGATGCGATTCGACGGATTTGTCGGCAACGAGTCGGTCAAACGGCTGTTGGCGGCGGAGATCGACGGCGGTCGGTATCCCCACGCCCTCTTGCTGGAAGGTGCTGAGGGCACCGGACGGCGCACCTTGGCGCGGCTCATCGCCCGCAGTGCTCTGTGTCGGTGCGAGAAGCACGCCGCCCGTCCCTGCGGCACCTGTGCCGCTTGTGTGAAGAGCGCCCACCCCGACGTGACCGAATGGGGCGGAGACAGCGTCCCCCTGACGGTGGATGCCATCCGCCGCTTACGGGAAGAGGCGTTCCTTATGCCCAATGAGTCCGCTTATCGGGTGATGATCCTCGCCGAGGCGCAGGGAATGCGCCACGAGGCCCAGAACGCCCTGCTGAAAATATTGGAGGAGCCGCCGGCCCACGTGCTGTTTATCCTCACCTGCGACAAGCGCACCTCCCTGTTGGAGACCATTCGTTCCCGTTGTCTGTGTCTGTCCCTTGCTCCCGTTACGTGGGAGGAGGCGGCGCCGATTTTGCGGCGGGAGCTGCCTCACATTGCCGAGGACGAGCTGCGACAGGCCCACAGCCTGTTCGGTGGCAGCATCGGGCAAGTGATCGCCGGTGTGGGTGAAGGCACCTTCCGTCAAGTGTTGGATCTGGTGCCCCGTATGGCGCAGGCCGTGGTGGCACCCACCGAAGTGGAACTGTTGCAGCTCACCGGTGCATTGGAAAAAGATAAACCTCTCATCGTGGGGGTGTTGGCGGGTCTGTCCTTGGTGTTTCGAGATGCGCTGGTGCTCAAATACGGCGCCGCCACTACTCTGTCCACCGCTCCGGAGTCGGCAAAACAGCTCTCTGCACGGCTGACCGCCCCGCGGCTCATTGCTCTGTTGGAGCAGGTGGAGGCGTTGGAGACCGATCTGGTGCGGAATATGAACAACACATTGTTATTGACCCGTCTGTGTGCCTGCTTACGGCAGGCCGCCGGCTACTGATACAGAAAGGATTATTTGATATGGCTATGACCGTAGGAGTCCGTTTCAGTACAAACGGAAAGATCTATGATTTTGACCCGGGCGAGATGACCCTGTTGCCGGGGGAACTGGTGGTGGTGGAGACCGCCCGCGGTATCGAATGCGGCGAGGTGGCTCGTGCCAATCGTCAGTGCAAGGAACCTCGGGAGGATCTCAAGCCCATTTTGCGCCGTGCCAACGAGGAGGATCGCCGCCGCGCCGAGGACAATGCCCGTCGCGCCCGTGAGGCCATGCGCATCTGTCAGGAGCGGATCGCCGCCCATCAGTTGGATATGAAGCTGGTGGACGCGGAATACGCCTTTGACAATTCCAAGATTACCTTCAATTTTACCGCCGACGGGCGGGTGGATTTCCGCGATCTGGTGAAGGATCTGGCCTCCGCTCTGCGCACTCGCATTGAGCTGCACCAGATCGGCGTCCGCGACGAGGCCAAGAAGCTGGGCGGCATCGGCATCTGCGGTCAGCCTTTCTGCTGTGCCCGCTTTTTGCGGGATTTCCAGCCGGTGAGCATCAAGATGGCCAAGGAACAAGGGTTGTCCCTCAACCCCACCAAGATCTCCGGCTCCTGCGGGCGGTTGATGTGCTGTCTGAAATACGAGCAGGAAACCTATGAGGAGCTTATCAAGCTCAGCCCCAAGGTAGGTGCCGTGGTAATGACCCCCGAGGGTCGCGGTGTGGTCACCGACAGCAACATCCTCACCGGCAAGGTGAAGGTGCGGCTGGACAAGGCACCGGATTCTCCTCCGGTGGATATGACCCGCGAGCAGGTGTCCACGGTCATCCGTAACGGCAAATCGGGCGGAGAGCCTGCCCCTGCCGAAGAGGTAGCGGCGGAGCAGCCTCCCGTTAAGACGGAAAAGGCGGAGAAACCCGCCCCCCGCACCAACGACAAGCCCGCGGAGCGACCCGTGGATAAAGCCGCTCCCAAGACGGATCACCGCCCTCGCCGTCATCGTCCCCGCAACAAACGGCAGGGATAAGCGACGATTGTTAAGAAAAAACAGTTGCAATTTTCAAATATTGTGCTATGATAGAAAACATAAAGCGACAGGAGGTGTAAATCCATGGCATACGTTATCAATGATTCTTGCATCGCTTGCGGCGCTTGCGCCGAGGGCTGCCCCGTTGAGGCCATCTCTGAGGGTGACGGCAAGTACGTGATCGATGCGGCTACCTGCATCGACTGCGGCGCTTGTGCCGATGCTTGCCCGGTGGGCGCTGCTAACGCGGAATAATGTCAGCCGCAAAGCCGGACGCATTGCGTCCGTCTTTTTCTTTAATGGGTGATATGCCTCATACCATTTTGTGATACAAGGAGGGAGAGCCGATGGAGTATATACCCGTATACGGAGATACGGCGGCGGCGGTGAACGATCGTCACCGTTTCGGAACCGACGCCATCCTGCTCTCTCATTTTGCTATGCCCTGCCACGGAGAGCGGGTGTGCGAATTGGGCACCGGTTGCGGCGCAATCGCACTGCGATTAGCTGCGGGTGGCAGCCCTCAGGCGGTGCACGGGGTGGATATTTCCCCCGAGGCCATTGAACTGGCTCGGTGGGGTGCCGAGCACTTTGAGGGAGAGCCCCGCCCCACCTTCGCGGTGGGGGATTGGCGAGACCCGAGAGGAATCGGGGCGGCAGGCTCTTTCCGTCGGGTGGTGTGCAATCCCCCCTATTTTCCGCCGAACAGCGGCGCGGTGAATGAAGATGCCGCTGTCACGCTGGCACGGCACGAGCAGGCGGACACACTGGATAGTCTGTGTGCTGCGGCCCAGTGGCTTTTGTGCAGCGGAGGGCGGTTCTTCCTCTGTCATCGTCCCGAGCGGCTGACGGCGGTGCTGACGGCACTCACCGCCCATCACTTAGAACCCAAGCGACTGCAACCCGTGCAGAAACGGGAGGATACGGCACCGTGGCTGTTTTTGTTAGAGGCACGGCTGGACGGGCGTCCGGGACTTAACTGGTTGCCTCCCTTGGTGCTGTATACCGACGAGGGGGAACCCTCGTCCGCGATGCGGGAGATCTATCGCGAGATACAAACGGAAAGCAGGTGAACACGGTGTCACAAACAGATATGGGACGATTGACCTTGGTGGGTACCCCCATCGGCAATCTGTCGGATTTTTCACCCCGCGCGGTGGCGGCGCTGGAAGGGTGCGATTTTATCGCCGCCGAGGATACGCGGGTGACGCTGAAATTACTCAACCATTTCGGCATTCAGAAGCCGCTGGTCAGTTATCACGAGCACAATAAGCGGGAACGGGGGGAGCAACTCTGTGCCCGTTTGCTGGCAGGAGAGAACGGAGTGTTGGTCAGCGATGCAGGTATGCCTGCTATTTCGGACCCCGGTGAGGATCTGGTGGCGCTGTGCCATCAAAAGGGTATCCCCGTAGGGGTGGTGCCCGGTCCCACGGCGGTGACGGCGGCGCTGGCGCTGGCGGGACTGCCCACAGGACGGTTCACCTTCGAGGGGTTCCTCAGCGTGAACAAGCGCTCCCGCCGTGCCCATTTGGACAGCCTGCGAGGGGAGACCCGCACCATGGTGTTCTACGAGGCGCCCCACAAGCTCCCCTACACTCTGGCGGACCTGTTGGAGGTGTTGGGTGACCGCTCCATCGCGCTGGTGCGGGAGATCACCAAGATCCACGAAGAGGTCATCCGCACCACCCTCAGCGAGGCAGTGATGCGGTATGAGCAGGAGAATCCCCGCGGGGAGTTCGTGGTTATTGTGGAAGGGGCCGCCCCCGCGGTGAAAGAGGCGACGGATCCCGATGAGGCGGTAGCCTTGGCGCGGGAGTATATGGACGCGGGTATGTCCGCCTCCGAGGCGGCTAAGACCGCCGCCGCTGCCTGCGGACTAAAAAAAGGAGAGATCTACCGTCGGTTGACGGCAAAGGAGGAATAAGAATATGCCTTGGAAAGAAATAGCCATTTTGATTGCGTTGCTGATTTGCTTTATTGCTATCCGTCAATTGGGTAGGCGGCGGGGGGACGAGAGCCGTTCCGCCCGTCTGATGAAAAAGTATGCCGAACTGACCCCTGCCTTGTTGGAAGAAACCGCGGAGGAGGAACTGGTGGAGGCGGTGGTGAGCCATGTGCTGGCCAAGACCGCCGCCACCCGTCGCCCCGATCCCGTGGTGACCCTGTCGGGACTTCCCCAGCCCTTCACGGTGGTGTACAGCGTGTGGGCGGTGTGCAAGGAGATGGCTCACGGTTCCTTCTCCTCTTTGATGCATACCGCCACCCGTGAAGTGTTGGAGGCGGCGGAGGAAGCGCTCCCCGTCATCGGCGCCGCCGAGACGGCGGGGGCATTGACCGCCTTACATCAGGCACATAAAGACAAAGCCGTCACCGATGAGATGGAGCAGACCTTCCATCGGGCGGTAGAGACGGAGTGTCCCTTGGCCCTGTGTGCCGTCTACGTGCGGGATCACCTCCCGCAGCTCACCGGCACGGACACCGAGGAAACGGACGATGAAGCGTGAGTACCCGCTGAACGCCTTGGGTCTGTCCCATCAGTTTATGGCGGCGCATATCTCCGAGGGTGCTTTTTGCATCGATGCCACCGCGGGTAAAGGACGGGACACCCTGTTCCTCTGCGGACTGGTGGGAGAGAGCGGTCGGGTGCTGGCAATGGATATTCAGGAGGCGGCCGTGACCCAGACCCGTGCCTTACTGGAAGCCGAAGGATGCGCCGCCCGCGCGCAGGTGGTGCAGGACTGCCACAGTCGGATAGGGCAGTATGCCGACGAGGAGTCGGTGGACGGCATTATGTTTAATTTCGGGTGGCTCCCCGGGGGAGACCACACCACCTTCTCCCATGCGGACACCAGTGTGGCGGCGGTGAAAGAGGGTCTGCGCCTGCTCAAAGCAGGGGGCGTGATGACTCTTTGCCTTTACTACGGACGGGAAAACGGCACCGCGGAGCGGGATGCGTTACTGGCATTTTTGCCCACGGTGGACAATCGTCGCTTTACGGTGATTCGCGGAGATTTTGCCAATCGCACGGGGGATGTACCCATTCCCGTGTTCATCATCAAGGAATAAGAAAAGAGCCGAGGCGGTTGCCTCGGCTCTTTGTCGTTATTTATGGTACACACTGTCTCCGATGAACTCTCGGATGAGAGCAGTCTCCGGCACCGCGGCGGCATCCAAGGGGTCGGCGGCACTCAATACGGGCAGTACCTCTGCGATCTCGGGGCGGTCCGCCAGCATCTGCAAATCATCCAGCAGATACTTACGGTACACATTGAGTTCATAGGCGAAGAAAGTGTCCACGTCAAAGGTGGAACGGTGCTTGTAGGGCATAATGAAATTGTCCTCGCCCCGATTTACACTGTGGAACATAGCCAGTGTGTCGGTGACCTGCCGCCCCCGATGCTGTACGTCCCGCTGCATCCGCCGCAACAGACGGATGTATTTGGGGTGCAGCACGGTGCCGTCGGGTCCTTCCACGCGGGTGCGTACACTCACATACAGACGGACGGTCTGTTCCTCGGGCAGGGTGACCACCGCGGGGTTGAGGGCGTGGATGCCTTCCAGAATCACCACTTCCCCTGGTTTGCGGTGCAGGATCTTGCCGGAGCTTTCGCGGGTGTGGGTGCGGAAGTTAAACACGGGCAGCTCCACCGGCTCACAGGCGATGATGGCATTAAGCTGGGCGGTGAGCAAGGGCTCCTCCACCCGCTCGGGGGATTCCAGATCCAGTTTATCCTCCGCCAGCAGGGCGTGCTGTTCAGGGGTAAGGGTGCGAAAATAGTTGTCCATGGACAGGGTGTGGGTCTCCAATCCCCGTCGATCCAGTTTGTCCTCCAGAATCAGTGCAGAGGTGGTCTTTCCCGATCCCGAGGGGCCGGATAACAGCACCACGGGGCAGGCGTCCCGATGAGCGGCGATATAGTCGGCGATCTCGGACAACTGGCGGTGATAGTCGGTCTCCGCCTGCCGCACAACGGCGGCGGCATCTTCCGTCAACGCTTTGTTAATAGCGGTAATGGTACGAATCATAGGATAGCTCCTTTCCTTATCAGCGATCCCACTTGTCGGCTAAGGACTGGATCTGAGAGGCGAAACGGGCCAGATCCTTGTTGGCACCGCCCCGATTCCTCTCGATGACCGCCATCAGGCGGCGACCGGCCTCCAACAGCCGCTGGAAGACGGGATTCTCTCCGTGGGTGCGGGGCTTTTTGCCCGCCATACGAGCGGTGTTGCCGGCTTGCAGACACACGCCGCTTGTCAGATCGTAGACAGCGTTGTTGTAGGGTGCCACCGCCTCCAGCCCAAGGGTGTCTTTGATGGTGGCGGCGAAGGTGTCGCAGACCGTGTCGCTGCCGTGGTTGACGAATACCCGACGGGGCTTTTCTTCCAGATCTCCCAGCCATTGGAGCATCCGATCCCGGTCCGCGTGACCGCTGATGCCGTTGAGATTCTCCACGTGGGCGCGCACCTGAATCTCCTCGCCGAACAGCTTAACGGTGGGGGCGCCGTCGATAATCTTACGGCCGATGGTGCCCTCAGACTGGTAACCCACGAACAGCACGGTGCTTTCGGGACGCCACAAGTTGTGTTTGAGATGGTGGCGGATACGACCTGCTTCGCACATGCCGGAGGCGGACAGAATCACCTTGGGGGTCTTGTCAAAGTTGATGGCGCGGGAGTCGTCACTGGTGATGGACAGATGCAGGTCGGGCAGGCGAATGGGATTTTCTCCCCTCTCCAACAGCGCCAGTGTCTCTTCGTCGTAGTAGTCGGTCAGTCCCGCGGCGTAAATGTTGGTGGCCTCCACTGCCAGGGGACTGTCCACCCACACGGGGAATCCGTCGTGACCGTGGATAAGACCTTCGTTTTTGATCTGCCGCAGCAGATACAGCATTTCTTGGGTACGCCCCACCGCAAAGCAGGGGATCACCAGATTGCCGCCCCGATCCAAGGTTTCTTGCAGGATGCGGGTGAGCTGTCCCACATAGTCGGGGCGCTCCCCGTGCAGACGGTCGCCGTAGGTGGACTCGATGACCACCCAGTCGGCGGTGGGAGGCGTCTGGGGATCGCGGATGAGGGGGCGGGACACATTGCCCAGATCGCCGGAGAACAGCACCGTTTCGCTTGTTTCTCCTTCGGTGACGGTGACCGAAATAGAAGCGGATCCCAGCAGATGCCCCGCGTCGGTGAAGCGCACCGTCACGTCGTCAAACAGCGAGTAGGCGGTGTTGTAGTCGCAGGGGCGGATGAGGGGCAGGGTGCGACTCACGTCCTCGGAGGTATAAAGGGGCACATAGGGGTCGGCGCCCTTGCGCTGTCCCTTTCGGTTGCGCCACTCGGCCTCAAACTCCTGAATGTGAGCGGAGTCCATCAGCATAATCTTGCACAGGGCAGCGGTGGCGGCGGTGGTGTAGATGGGGCCGTTAAAGCCCTGCGCCACCAGCATGGGGATACGCCCCGAGTGGTCGATGTGAGCGTGGGTGAGTAGTACTGCGTCGATGTCTGCCGCCAACAGGGGCAGATCGGGGTTTTCGTACATATCGGCCCCCTGCTCCATGCCGCAGTCGATGAGGATGCGGTGGCGGGCGGTGGTCAGCAGGGTACAGGAGCCGGTTACCTCGTGGGCGGCTCCTAAAAAGTGCAGTTTCATTGAGATTTCCCCTTTCTGTGCAGTGTATGTATACCCGACAGACATTAGTCCTTTGTTTTTAATATACCACAATTTTGTCGCGGTGAAAAGAGGGAATTGCATCGAGGGTCAAAATGTGGTAAACTAAAACAGAACGGAGGGATAACCATGCATATTGTTGTTACGGATGCCGCCACGGTAGTGGGTAACGGCATCGATTTGGAGTTTCTCAAAGAATTCGGTGAGGTGACGGTGTACGACCTGACCACGCCGGAGGAGCTGATTCCCCGCCTGCAAGAGGCGGATGCGGTGATCTGCAATAAGACTCGCATCACCGCCGAGACGATGGCGGCCTGCCCGCGCCTCAAATACGTGGGTCTGTTCGCCACGGGATTTAATAATATCGACGTAGCCTATGCCGCGGACCACGGAGTGACCGTGTGCAACGTGCCCGGCTACTCCACCGAGGCGGTGGCTCAGCACACCTTTGCCCTGCTGTTGGCCCTCACCGATCGGGTTCACGAGTATAACGAGACGGTGGCGCAGGGGGACTGGATCCGCAGTCGCACCTTTGCCTATTTTCCCATCCCTCTCACCGAATTATGCGGCAAGACCATGGGCATTGTTGGTTACGGTGCCATCGGTCGTCGGGTGGGGGATATGGCCCGTGCCTTCGGGATGAAGGTGCTGGTCCACGGGCGCCGTCCCATTCTCGACACCGACGTGGAGCAGGTGCCCTTTGAGGAACTGCTGGAACGGGCGGATGTGGTGAGTATGCATTGCCCCCTCAACGCCGACAGCGAGGGGATGATGAATGCCGCCGCCTTTGCCCGGATGAAGCCGGGCGCCATCTTTATTAACACCTCCCGTGGCGGTCTGGTGAATGAGCAGGCGCTGCGGGCGGCGCTGGACAGCGGCCATCTGCTGGGTGCCGGCGTGGACGTGTTGCAGGTGGAGCCTATGACCCCCGAATGTCCTCTGTACGGTGCGCCCCGTTGCATCATCACCCCCCATATTGCCTGGGCGGGGGTGGAGACCCGCCGTCGTCTGATGGGCGTGGTGGCGGAGAATATCCGCCGCTATCTGGCAGGGGAGCCGATAAATAGGGTGTGAAAACAAGACGAAAAAGAAGA
>JAZOWI010000073.1:0-11639 GCA_045659145.1 Acutalibacteraceae bacterium
AAGGGTCATCACCTTGGTCACCGAGGCGATGGGGAGCTGTTCCTTCGCCCCCTGCTCAAAGAGCACCCGTCCCGTGGCCTGATCCATCAGCACCGCGCCCTTGGCCTTGACCGTCAGGCTCTCCCCCGCCGCCGGCAGGGCGGACACGGGCCAATGGGTGTCCCCCGCCTCCATCAGTCCCGACAGACTCTCCCCCTCGGTCTCATCAAAGAACACCTGCCCTCCGTCCGCCGCCACCGCGACCACCGTCAACCACAGACATAACAACAGACACAAACACCGTTTTGTCATACCCGACACCCTTTCTCTTATGTAGTCGTCCTATATATATGAAAAAAGTTCGGAAAACAAGCAGAAAATCCTTTATTTTTTTGAAAAAAAGGAATATAATGGGTGTGTATGTGCGTTTTCTACGGAAAGGAAGTGCCAATATGACCCACAACCAACCGAATATGGCGGCGGTGCGCCGCGTTCATTTCATCGGCATCGGCGGCTCGGGGATGTGTCCCTTGGCGGAGATCCTCCATGCCAAGGGCTATGCCCTCTCCGGCTCCGACCACAGCGAGTCGGACAACGTCCTGCGTCTGCGGGGGATGGGCATCCCCGTCTATACGGGGCACCATCCTTCCAATGTAGAAGGGGCGGAATTGGTGGTGTATACCGCCGCCGTGCCTGCGGACAATCCCGAACTGGTAGCCGCCGCCGAGAAAGGCATCCCCGTGATGGAGCGGGCCAAGCTCCTTGGTTGGCTGTCCCGCCAGTTCCCCCACACCATCGCGGTGGCGGGTACCCACGGCAAGACCACCACCTCCTCCATGCTCAGTCAGGTACTGTTGGAGGCGGGCACCGACCCCAGCATCTTCATCGGCGGCCGTCTGCCCCTCATCAACGCCAACGGCCACGCGGGTACGGGCGACACCATGGTGTGCGAGGCCTGTGAGTTTAAGGATCACTATTTGGAGATGACCCCCGCGGTGAGCATCATCCTCAATGTGGACGCGGATCATCTGGACTATTTCGGCGACCTGAACGGGGTCATTGCTTCCTTTGCCAAGTTCGCCGCCCTCACCACCGAAACCATCATTTACAACGCCGACGACCCCAACGCAGCGGCGGCGGTGAAAGGGGTTTCCCCCGACAAGCTGGTCCCCTTCGGCACCGCCGACGGGTGCCACTGGCAGGCAAAGAACATCACCACGGTGCGGGGCGCCTACGGACGGTACGATCTGTACTGTAAAGGAGAGTTCCTTCACACCATCGAGTTGGGGGTCCCCGGTGCCCACAACGTGCTCAACTCCCTGTCGGTGGCGGCGGCAGCCTCCCTGTGTGGGCTCACCCCCACCCAGATTGCAGACGGCATCGCCGCCTTCCACGGGGCAGGACGGCGCTTCGAGTTTCTGGGCACCGCCTGCGGGGTGACGGTGGCGGACGACTACGCCCACCACCCCACCGAGATCGCCGCCACGCTGGAAGCCGCCAAGAAGCTGGGGCACACGCGGGTATGGGCGGTGCATCAGCCCTTCACCTTCACCCGCACCGCCCGCCATCTGGACGAGTTTGCGCAGGTGCTGGACACGGCGGACATCGCCGTTATCAGCGACATTATGGGCAGCCGCGAGGTCAACGAATGGGGAGTCCATTCCACCCAAATGACCGACCAAATGAAGAATGGTGTGTATCTCGCCACCTTTGCAGAGATCACCGACTACGTGTGCGCCCACGTCCGCGAGGGCGACCTGATCATCACCATGGGCGGCGGCGACGTATACAAGTGCGCACGGATGATCCTCGCCCGTTTGCAAGAAAAGGACAATACAAAGGAGTAAACCCATCGTGTTAAGAAAGTACATCGGCGACCGCGCCTTCTATAAGAGTGTGCTGGCCCTGACCCTGCCCATTATGATTCAGAACGGCATCACCCATCTGGTGAATATGCTGGACAACATTATGGTAGGACGGGTGGGCACCGTGGAGATGAACGGTGTCACCATCGCCAACCAGCTCATTTTCGTCTTTACCCTGTGCATCTTCGGTGCCGTGTCGGGTGCGGGCATTTTCGGCGCCCAGTATGCGGGCAGTCGGGACAACGAAGGACTCGCCCACACCCTGCGCTTTAAGCTGTATTTCTGCCTGCTGCTCACGGCTGTGGGCATCGGGGTGTTCCTCGTATGGGGCGAGCCCCTCATCGGTCTTTACCTGCAAGGCGAGGGCGACCCCGCCGACGCGGCGGCCTCCCTCTACTACGCCAAGCAATATTTACAGGTGATGCTCATCGGGCTGGTGCCCTTCACCATCGTCCAGTGCTACGGCAGCACCCTGCGCGAGACGGGGCTGACCGCGCCGCCTATGGTGGCGGGACTCATCGCCGTGGGGGTCAACCTCATCGGCAACTACGTGCTCATCTTCGGCCGCTTCGGCGCGCCGCGGCTGGGGGTGGTGGGTGCCGCCGTGGCCACCGTGATCTCCCGCTTCGTGGAGGCGATCCTTCTGGTGGTGTGGACCCATCGGCACAAGGAGCGCAATCCCTACGCCCCCCTGCTGTGCCGCACCTTTGCCGTCCCCCTGCGGTTGGTGGGTCAGATCTTCCTGCGGGGTCTGCCCCTGATGGCCAACGAGGCCGCCTGGGCGGTGGGTATGGCGGTGCTCAACCAGCAGTATTCCCAGCGCAGTCTGGACGTGGTCAGTGCCAACAACATCAACCAGACCTTCTGGAACGTGTTTGCGGTGGCCTTTATGGCCGTGGGCGTGGCCGTGGGCATCATCCTCGGCCAGAAGCTGGGGGCGGGTGACCGAGAGGGCGCCCGTGAGGACAGCGGTAAGCTGATTCTGTTCTCGGTCGCCATCAGCGTGGTGGTGGGCAGTGTGTACGCCCTGTGCTCCCCCTTTATCCCTCAGTTCTATAATACCACCGATTCCATTCGGACGCTGGCCGCTCAGCTGATGCTGGTGGGGGCGCTGGCGATGCCCATTGACGCCTTTGCCCACGCCACCTATTTCACCCTGCGCTCCGGCGGTCAGGCCTTCATCACCTTCTTGTTCGACAGCTGCTATATGTGGGCGGTGAACGTGCCCTTGGCCTTTGTGCTGGTGCAGTTCACCTCGCTGCCCATCGTGACGGTGTTCGCCCTGTGTCAGGGTATCAACATCCTCAAATGCCTCCTCGGCGGCTGGCTGGTGAAAAAGGGCATCTGGATCAAGACCATTGTGAGTTAAAATATCCCTACAAACCCCGAATCAAACCCGTAGGGGCGAACTGTGTTCGCCTGCGGGCGGTCGCAGACCGCCCCTACAAATCCTATCCCACCTCGTGTAGAATCCGTAGGGGACGGGTCTCCCGTCCCGCAAGCCCTCTAATCGGACAGGTGGGGACACCTGTCCCTACAAATCCTATCCCAACCTCGTGTAGAACCCGTAGGGGCGAACTGTGTTCGCCCGCGGGCGGTCGCAGACCGCCCCTACAAATCCTTTCCCAACCTGGTGTAGAATCCGTAGGGGCGGCAGATTGCCGCCCGCACAAATCCCCTCAACGAAAAAACGGTGTGTCATCCGACACACCGTTTTTCTTATATCCTCTTCATTTCCGGCAGGCGATCCAGCACCGCGGCAATGCCCTCGGCCTGCGCCAGTCCTTGGGCGAAGGCGGTGGCGCTGCCGCAGGCCACCCCCAGACGCAGGGCGTTGGTGGCGCCCCCGTAGCGGTGCCAGCCCGCCACAAATCCCGCCACCGTGCTGTCGCCGGCACCCACGGTGCCGATGACCTGTCCTGCGGGGGCGGGCTGATACAGCCGCTCCCCCTCCTCGCCGCACCAGAGAGCGCCCTCGCCCCCCAGACTCACCAGCACGTTGCGGGCGCCCCTCGCCATCAGGCTCTCGGCGGCGGCGACGACCCGTCCCAAGGTGGGCAACTCCTGCCCCACCAGCGCTTCCAGTTCTTCCCGATTGGGTTTGATGAGCCACGGGCGGTAGGAAAGCGCCGCCAGCAGGGCGCCGCCGGTGGTGTCCACCACCGTATAGGGGCAATCCACCGCCCCCAGCATCCGTCCGTAGGCATCCGTCGGCATCGCCGGCGCCAGACTGCCGCACAGACACACCGTATCCGCTCCGTGGCAGGCAAGACCGCCCAGCTTGGCCAGCAGGGCGTCCAGCGCGGCGGGAAACACGGGGGCGCCCGGCGCATTGAGTTGGGTCTCCCGCTCCCCGCACAGCTTCACGTTGATGCGGGTCTGCCCCTCCTCCAAGGGGATGAAATCTGTGTGGAGTCCCATGCCGTGCAGGGCGCTCTCCAACAGACGGCCATTGCTGCCCGCCAGAAAGCCCAGCGCCAGCGTGTCCTCTCCCAGCGCGGTCAGCACACGAGAGACGTTGACCCCTTTGCCGCCGGGGGTGAGGGCACAGCCGCTCACGGTATGAATGGCGCCCTCGGTGAAGGCGCCCGTTTGTACGGTGCAATCCAGCGCGGGATTGCAGGTCACGGTATAGATCATCGTTTATGCTCCTTATGATTACGTTTCACAAATCGTGCCGCCGCCCACCACATGGTCTCCGTCGTACAGCACCACGGCCTGACCGCAGGTCACCGCCCGCTGCGGGGTGTCGAATACCACCTGCACCCGTCCGTCCTCCAACACCGTGGCGGTGGCGGGCGCCTCCTTGGCGGAGTAGCGGGTCTTGGCGGTCACCCGCACCCCCTCGGTGGGGGTGTCTCCGCTGACCCAGTTGAAGTCGCGGGCGACGAGGGTGTCGGTGAACAGCTGGTGGTCGGGGGTGAGCAGGATGGTGTTCTCCGCCCCGTTTTTCCGCCGCACGTAAAGGGGCGCGGGCAGGGAAAGCCCCAGTCCCTTGCGCTGTCCGATGGTGTAGGCGATGAGCCCCTTGTGACGACCCAGCACCCGCCCCTCGGCGTCCACGAAATCCCCCTCGGGGTACTCCCGTCCCGTGCGGCGGCGGATAAAGTCCGCGTACCTGCCGTCGGGGACGAAGCAGATGTCCTGACTGTCCGCCTTGTGGGCCACAGGGAAGCCCCGCTCCTCGGCCCGACGGCGCACCGTGTCCTTATCCGCCATCTCCCCCAAGGGGAAGCGGATATGGGCCAGTTGCTCCTGGGTGAGGAAATAGAGCACGTAGCTCTGGTCCTTGGCGGCACACACCGCCTTTTTCAGTTGATATTTCCCCGTGGCGGGGTCGTGGGTGACACGGGCGTAGTGCCCCGTCACCAGCGTGTCGCATCCTTGGGCGACGGCATAGTCCATCAGGGCGGAGAACTTCATCCTGCGGTTGCATTCGATGCAGGGGTTGGGGGTGTCCCCCGCCTCATAGGCGGCCACAAAGCGGTCCATCACCTGCCGCTCAAAGTCGGCGCGGCAGTCCAGCACCGTAAAGGGAAAACCCAGCCGCGCGGCAATGGCGGCGGCGTCCTGCGCCTCGGTGGCGGCCCCACAGGAGGCACCGCAGTCGTGAAGCCGCATGGTGACTCCCAGGCAGTCGTAGCCGGACTCGACCATACAGGCCGCCGCCACCGCCGAGTCCACCCCGCCGCTCATGGCAATGAGTGCTTTCTTCATCGGGAACACCACCTTTCGTAATAATGAGTAATGAGAAATGAGCAATGAGGGATGAGATCCACCTCGTGTAGAATCCGTAGGGACAGATGTCCTCATCTGTCCGCGAAGATACCGCGTTCTTTGGAACGGGCGGATGCTATCCGCCCCTACGAACTCGAAATCAAATCCGTAGGGGCGAACTGTGTTCGCCCGCGGGCGGTCGCAGACCGCCCCTACAAATCCTATCCCATCCTCGTGTAGAATCCGTAGGGGACGGGTCTCCCGTCCCGCAAGCCCTCTAAACGGGCAGGTGGGGACACCTGTCCCTACAAATCCTATCCCACCTCGTGGTAACTCCGTAGGGTCACATACGATCCGCCTCTACGGCTCCATTTCCGCTCATTATAACACAAACCCGACGGCTTTGCAACCGTCGGGTTTTCGATGGCTTAACTTACGGATTCTCAATGATACCGGCGAAGAGGATGGTGTTGCCGGGGCCGGTGACCGCGAACATAAAGGGGCGGTCCACGGTGAAATCCAGCACCGTGCCGGGCGTTATTATCCCCTTTACTATGGGGCGCACCATCGTGTAGGAAGCCGCTTCGCATCCCTCTTCGTCGATCTTGACACGGGTGGCATGGCGTACCTCCGCCAATGCTACCTCCATATCCCGATTGGTGAGAACAGCGGAGAAATCCGCCTTTTGCCCATCAAACACATCGGTGACACCCAGTAATTGCAATGACTCCGACAAATCCATATCCGACAGCACGTCGAACTTGGGCAGGCTGAGTCGTACTTCCTGCTTTCTCACAATAGTGGCACGGGTCTCGTCCCCTTCAATGAAGCCCAGCGCCTGCGGGTCTGCCAACAGTGCATCCGCCGACACCCCTTCGTCCGGCAACAGGATCACCATTTCATACTGAGCAACGGTGCCGGTGCGTCCGCCGTCCAGCGGTAGACGTACTCCGGTAAAGGCTTCCCCGTAACCGGCGGCGCCGAAAAGCCCATTGAAATAGAGATCGTCTATCTTCATAAAGGGACGGATCACATCCCCCTCGGTAGCGTGGAACACGCCGTCAACGGTCTCTTTGAAAGAATAATACCATTTCATCTTGAAATACAAGGTGTTCACCAGATTGAGGGCGGTGAGGGAATCCATTTTCAGTTGGGAGACGGGGCCTTTCAGCATACCGCCGGTGCGGTCGTTGACCCAGTCCCGCAGGGCGATGTTGTATTCCTCACTGCCCATCTCCCCTCTGTACACGGTGGCATAGTAGTGCTGCGCCAGCCGCTCCACCGTGGTCTGCCGATAGGTAAGCACCTCATCGTTCCTCAGCCACAGGGAATTGGACAGACGGCAGGCAGACACGGTGTCGTCGATAAAGACGCCGTTCCACAGTCCGGCGCACTTCTCCATCAGGCGGTCCATATCACTCCCCGCCCCCATCAGATCCAGCACCTGTCGGCGGCTGTTGCCGTCGGTGATCTCCGCCAGCATACCCAAGCTCAGATAGAGGCTCAGTGGGGAGAAGGTACGGTTCTCTCCCCGCGCGGCACCCAATACAGTGGGAAGGACCTGCGCATAATACGCGGTCATTCCTTCATTGTGACGCGCCATTTGATCCTGTTGCTTCTTTACGTCCGCATACCATTCTGTCCGCTCCTCACCGCGGGCGGCATAGGCCGCCATCTTGGGGGGGATCTCCTGCGCCAACACCTGCACGGTGGGTATCAGCGGTGCCGTAGTGGTGGTGACGGTCACCTTGGACACCGCGTTACTGTTGTGTTTTGTTGTTGTGGTGGTTGTAGTGGTTGTAGTGGTGGACGGCTTTGCGGTAGTGGTCGTTGTAGTAGTGGTCGTCGCTGTCGTGGTAGTGGTTTCCGTGGTCGTGGTGGTGGTGTCGGTGGTCTCGGTGGTGGCATCCTCCTCGGTGGTGGTGGTGGTGGTCACCGAGGTGGACACGTCCCCCGCGGGGGGCACCACCGGCGGTTGGTCACCGCCGTCGTTTACGGCCAGCAGGCTGACCGCCAGCACGCACAGGCAGGCAGCCACCGCCACGGCGGCATACCACCAAGGACGGCGGGGGCGCAGAGCCTCCTCGATCAGGGTATCGTCCAGACGCCCGATGGCGTCGCTGAGTTGCTCGTGATTCATACCGTGTATCCCTCCTTCTCCAAACAGGCCCGCAGCCCCTGACGGGCGCGGTGCAGGGCGGTCTTGACCCAAGACAGGGTGACCCCCTGACGGCGGGCGATCACTTCCAGCGGATCGGCGAAGAAATAGCGGCGCACAAAGGCGGCGCGCACCGCAGGGGACAGGGTGTGCAGCCACGCCCCGATGATGGCCGCCAGTGCCTCGGCGTCCACCGCCTCCTCGGCGGTATCCCCTGCCGACAGGCACTCTTTCAGTTCCTCCAAGGACGCCGCATAGGAGGAGCCGCTGCGTTTGTCCGCCTGGCGGCGGCGGTAGCGGTCGATGGACAGTTCACGGGTGATCTTGCACAGAAAGGCGCCCAGCCGCGTCGGTCGGTGGGGCGGTATGGCGTTCCACGCGTGCAGATAGGTGTCGTTGACCGCCTCCTCGCTCTCCCCCCGATCGGCAAGAATGCCCAGCGCCACCCGAAGCAGCGTGGCACCGTAGGCCGCCTGAGTATGGCGAATGGCGGACTCGTCCCGTTGCCAGTACAGGTCCACAATGCGTTGGTCGTTCATACGCGATCCCCCCTCTACCCTCTATGCCGTATTTTTTTGGAAAAGGTTACATCAATTGGTGATTTTTTCTTTATTTTATCGCATTTTGTCTATTTTTGCAACCAAAAAGGGAATGTAGGGGACGGGGCTCCCGTCCCGCAAGCCCCCCTCTGGGAGAGGCATATTTCTCTTCCACCAAGTCACCGCCAACTTTGAAACGGACAGGTGAGGACACCTGTCCCTACATTTTCTATCCCACCTCGTGTAGAATCCGTAGGGGCGAACTGTGTTCGCCCGCGGGCGGTCGCAGACCGCCCCTACAAATCCTATCCCAACCTCGTGCGGAATTCGTAGGGGACGGGTCTCCCGTCCCGAAAACCTCCTCGAAACGGGCAGGTCGGGAGACCTGTCCCTACAAGGAATCTGAACCCCGCAAAAGACGCTTCGCGTCATTTGCGGGAGTTGCTGTTCCCTCCCGTTCCCCATCGCTCTTCCTCTTTGCAACTCCCCGTCTATTCCTCAGACTAACTCAGCAGCCAAACAAAAAAAGACACCCTGTCGGGTGGCCTTTTGTTTGGCTGCGGAACTAGGAATCGAACCTAGACAAAGAGATTCAGAGACTCTCGTGCTACCTTTACACAATTCCGCAATATGGTGCTCGCGATTGCGAACAGTGATATTATACCCCAATTTCTCGGTTTGTCAATAGATTTTGCAAAACTTTTGCAATATTTCCTGCAAAAAAGTGGAGTCCGAGGGAAACTCCCTCGGACCCCCGTAAGAACGCCTTATTTCAGGCCCTGCTCGTAAGCCTCGATCATCTTCTTAGACGTGTGACCCATACGACCTTTTAATTTTAGAAGCCATTTTTCCGTACTTTTGCCTGTAAAAATCTTAATCTCCAAGCGTGCCTGAGACTCGTCTTCCACTGTTACAAAGATCTTATCAATGTACTGGGAAACAAACTCCGTTGTGATCATACCGCTACTGGCATCTCTCACCGCAGCCTCCAGACGAGTGCGCACCTCGCGCATATGCTTTTGATATTCTTCTTGGGTGAACAACTGCTCCTCAAGCTCGGCCAGCGTCCGTCTTGCTTCTGCGATCTCTCGATCACAGGTGTTGGTCATAGATTTGAAGTTCTCGGTGGTGATTGCCCCGGTAGTAACCAACTCCAAAAGCTTATTTTTCTTTTGATCACCCAGATCGATAATCCGCTTTTGTTCTGCGATATGCTTTGAGGTTTCGTCGTCATTCTCTAACGACCGAAACATCGTCTCATAAGTGTCCAGCAACGCTTCCACATCTATCCGAGTCTCACTGAACACCTCAAACAGGATGGGCTTAATCTCACTCTCATAGAGCGGAAATGACGGACAAGTATCGGCGCCACTGTTGATCTTATTAGAACACACCCACTTGGAATTGACGGTGCCGTCCTTGCTCTTGGATTCACGGCGATAATACGGTGCACCACAATGAGAACAGAACAGTTTTCCCGTCAACAGGTTGGCGTGGTTACAGACCCCTTTACGGTTCTTAACGTCTTCGCTTCTACGAGCCAAGATTTCGTTCGCCTTATCCCATAATTCCTCGGATACGATGGCCGGTACGATCTCCCCTGTCTCGTCCTTAAACATCACCCATTCCTCGGGCGGCAGGAACTTCTGCTTCTTGGTAAACATATCCACGATGCGCACCTTATTGCCCACGTAATAGCCTTTGTACTTAGGGTTAGAGATAATACCAGACATAGTCGTATGTGCGATTTTATTGCCGTTATAATTGCGATAACCTTGCTCGTAGAACAGGGTCTCAAGTTGTTTCATACTATACTCACCGGTGGCATACAAACGGAACAAATCCCGCACCATCGGCGCTTGGCTTTCGTCAATGACCAGGTGTTTATCTTCTTTCTTATACCCAAAGATACGGCTATTGCCCAGTACAACATTGGATTTAATCGCCTGCTGATGACCGAACTTAACACGGGAAGAAAGCTTACGTAATTCGTCCTGAGCAATAGAGGACATAATGGTCAATCGTAGCTCAGCATCTTCATCCAGCGTATTTATGTTATCGTTCTGAAAGAACACGCCCACGCCCATATTCAGCAGTTCTCTTGTGTACTGCAAAGAATCCAGCGTGTTACGGGCAAAACGAGAAATTTCTTTCGTAATAATGAGATCAAATTTATCCTCTTTTGCATCCGCAATCATCTCATTGAAATGCTTTCTCTTCTTCGTGGAGATACCGGACAAGCCCTCATCAACATACCCGCTAACAAATGTCCAAGCTTTATTCTGCTTGATAAAATTCTCATAATAAGCCACCTGGTTATCCAACGAATTCAACTGCTCATCCGTATCCGAAGATACACGAGCATAGAACGTAACCCGTAATGGCAAATCATATATTGTTTTTGTTCTAAGCATTGTACGAATGCTCAAAATATCCATTCATTTCACCTCACAAAGTTCGTTTAATCATTTTCTGTAAAATCGATTATAACGCAACCAAAACAGAAAAGCAATGCCCTAATCGAACTTTGTCAAAATTTACTTATAGAGTCGAAAGCTTTGCTTTTCTGGCGGCAATCTTTTCAGTCATCTTCTTATACTCATTCTCAGAAATAGTACCCGTTTCAAAGAGATATCGATTAAAATAGTTCAGCCAGATATCTTCAGCCACACGCCGCTCGCACGGATCGTCAAACAAAGCTTTCTTCACTATTTCACCTCTTTTCTTTATACAATTTCAATTTTTAAATATAGAACTCAAAATATACCTTACACCATATAATACAGTACAAAAGTTCAAATTTTTATACCCTTTGCCACTTTTTATGCTCCCTCTCCCAATTGTTCATTTTTGAACCAACCTATTTATTTTTGTTTTATTTACTAGCAATTAACTAATTGTTCTCCTCAATATGAAATAAAGCTTTGCTAAAAGCTTTATTTCAAAATTATTAATTATTATCATTTTTATTATTATTTTTTAATATTATTTACGTTTAATATTTGAACCTAATACGTTCAATTCCCATGCCACCTATGTTAATTTTCTTTCCATTATCGTTCAAAAGTGTACCCTTCCCGCCAATAGCCTATACCTAATTACAGCCCGCGCCGAGGCGCGGGCTGTAACTTACTATGCTTAGAACGAGTGTTGAAACACCGGCTCAAAGCATTCTTTGGTATGGTTAGAATACAACTGAAAATCAGCACACAACTCACTCAGCTTCTCCATATTGAATTTGAAATATCGTTTCTTCGGCATACCGTGATACTTCAATTTGATGATTCCGTATCCCTGAAGTTCCTTACAGGCACACAACTGCTGATGTTTACTGAGCCCGGTGTTGTAGTACATGTTCTCAATCGTACTATAAAACCAGCC
>JAZOWI010000074.1:0-41439 GCA_045659145.1 Acutalibacteraceae bacterium
CAGAACGACTTGGCTACGATCCGACTTATTTTTTCAGTTATCCCAAACTCTTTTATTTTCGCACGTCCCCCTGCTCATACCGCCGCCGCAATTTGTCCAGCGCACGGGTCTCCAACCGACTCACGTAGCTGCGGGAGATCTCCAGTTTCCGCGCCACCTGCCACTGGGCCAAGGGCTCCCCCTCCAGCCCATACCGCAGTCGCAGGATCTCCTGCTCCCGCTCTTCCAGACACTCCCCCAAATACCGCGCCAGCTTACCTCCGTTGATTTTTTGTTCCAGATCCTCCGCGATGGTATCCTCCTGCGCCAACACGTCCATCAGGGTCAGAGGACGCCCTTCACTATCCGTATCGATGGGCTCGGACAGGGACATCTCCTTTTCGGTCTTCTTGGCGCTGCGAAAATGCATCCGTATTTCATTCTCAATGCACCGCGAGGCATACGCCGCCAGACGGGGCCCCTTGGTGGTATCAAAGGTATCCACCGCCTTGATGAGTCCGATGGTGCCGATGGAGATCAGGTCCTCCTGCTCCTTGGCACCGCTGTAATGCTTTTTGATGATGTGGGCCACCAACCGCAGGTTGTGCTCGATCAGCCGCGTGCGCGCCTGCCGATCCCCTGCCTGCATCGCCGCCAGCGCCTCCTGCTCCTGTCGGGCGGAGAGCGGCTTGGGAAAGGAACCGCTGTTCACCACCGACAGCACCATAAACATCATCTGAGACAGTAGCCGTATTGCCGTCTCCCACATAATCTCGCCCCCTCGCCCTACTGTATGCACCATGGGCGACGGGTTTGCCAGTCCCACAAAAAATCCCCCGTGCCGCAAGACACGGGGGCGCATTTACAAGAAAAACGTGCCAAATTGCATCCGACAACGGGAGCAGGTGACGGTGCGTCGCCCCCTCTTGATGGGCAGACGCAGCCACGCACTGCAACCGGGGCAGCGGCGATAGCGGCAACGGCGGATGTCCCTCACGCGGACAAACTGCCGCGACAGCCACGTCTTAGTGGGACCCCACCACTGCAAAAACCATCGATTCTCCGCCTGCCGTGCCTCGCTATTGCGGGACAGAGTGCGCCACAACAGCACCACTGCCACCGCCGTGGTCAACAGGGACAGAATCCACCCCGCTGCCGTACGGGAAAGGAAGCCGGACACCAACCACAGCACCAAATAGGTGCCCAACAAAAAACGATTAAAGGAGTCGGAGCCGTACCGCCCCACCATAAACCGCGCCACCGTATTGCGAAATCGCTGAAACATATTCTCACCTCTTCTGTATACAGTATAGCCCGTTTTTCTCCCCAATGTGTGATGATATTGTGAACTTTTTGCGGCATACTACTCCTGAAAGGAGGGTGCAACCTATGTATGAAGAGCGAAAAGAGCCCCGTGTACTGCCGGAGCCGCTGCCCAAGAAGCCGGGCATCGTAGAGCCCATTATTGCTGCCGGTGAGATGCGGTGCGACGGCCCGAAGGGCATCGTCACCGACCCCAACGGCAGTTATACCGGTCGCCCCGTAGACGGCGGTGTGCCGGTGCAGGATGTGGACGATCTGTGAGTCCTTCCCGTACAAGTGGTATGCTTGTACGGGACTTTTTTATCTTCCGCCGCTTCTGCGACAAAATCTCCCCCTCGGCTTGTCCTATACTGAGGATGAGAAACACCGAGAGGATGAACCGTATGAAATCCACCCTTGTCCGTCCCGTAGAGACCGCCGTTCCTGCCACCTTGTTATGGTGCGCCATGGGATTGCTGGTGCCCCGCGCCACCTTGTTCGGGGAACTCAGCCCCTTCGGCGTGGGGTTGGCGGCCTGCACCGGCGCCGCCAATCTGCCCACCCTCTTGTGCCTTGCGGTGGGGTACTTGCTGTCCCAGTCCACCTTTTTGCCTCTGCGCTATGTGGTGACGGTGGCGATGGTGGGCGGTATGCGCTGGGTGCTGGGAGCCCTGCCGCACCTGAGCCGCCGCTCCTTTATCCCGCCCTTTTTAGCCTTTTTTGCCTGCGCCGGCACCGGCCTCGTGATTCTGGGGGGCAGCGGTATGGACGCCTACCGCGCCCTGCTCATCTTAGCAGAAAGCGCCGTGGCCGCCGGCAGTTCCCTGTTCTTTGATGCGGCCATCCGCGCCTTCCACCTGCGTAACGAGGCACCCCTCACCCTCGGGGGACAAGCCGCCGTCATCTTCACCGGCGCCGTGGCGGTGATGGCGGCCGCCACCTTAGAGGTGGGCGGGTTTGCACCGGGACGGGTGGCGGCGGCCTTTCTGGTGCTGGTGCTGGCCCGCTCCGGACGGGAGGCGGGCGGCAGTATGGCCGGCTGCATTCTGGGAGGTGCTCTGGCACTCACTGCACCGGGACAATCCTCCTTGGCGGTGGCGCTGGCCTTCGGCGGACTGATGGCGGGGGTGTTCGCCCGTTTCGGGCGGGCGGCGGAAGCCACCTTGTTTGTGCTCACGGCAGGGGTGGTGACCCTGGGAGAAACCGACGAGGGAATGCTGTATGCTCTCTGCGAGATCCTGATCGCTTGTTTACTGTTCGTATTGCTTCCCAAAGAGTGGGATCGGCGGCTGTGCCGTCTGTTCATTCGCAGTCGCGATCTACCGGCGGTGGAGGGGCTGCGGCGGATGACGGGACTGCGGTTGCGGGTAGCCTCCGGCGCTATGGACGAGGTGGCCCACTCGGTGGAGACCGTCTCCCGCCGCCTGACTAGGCTGGCGCCGTCGGATATGGCCGCCCTCTATCGAGGGTGCTATGAGGCGGTGTGCACCGCCTGTCCTCTGCGGGAGGTGTGTTGGGAGCAGCACGGGGAGGACCTGCTGCGGGATCTGGAATCCCTCACCCCGCTGCTGAAAAGCGGCGCTGCCGTCACAACGGATCGGCTGACGGGGTATCCCGCCGACCGATGCCGCCGTCGGGAACGGCTGACCGACTACATCAACCGCGCCTACGGTCAGCTGGTGGCGCAGGAGAGTGCTTGGCACCGCTTGCAGGAACTGCAACAGGCAGTAGAGGGGCAATTCGTGGGCACTGCCGCCTTGCTCCGTGGGCTGGCAGGCCGACTGGAAGACCCCGATCGAGTGGATGTGGAACTGTCGGGTCAGGTGCTCTCTGTGTGTGAGGACTACGGCATCCCCGTGTTGGAGGCGCTCTGCACGCGGGACGGGGGCAACCGCCTGACGGTGGAGATGTTGACCCGTGAAGCAGTCCTCCCCACGGGCGGACGGTGGCTGCGGCAGATCGAGGCCGTGTGCGGACGCACCTTCTCCCCTCCCACCACCGCCGTGTGGGGACAGCAGGTGCGCCTGACCCTCACCGAGCCACCTCGCTACAAGGTGGAGGTGGGGCTGTCCCAGCTCCGTTGCGGGGAAGAGAAGCTGTGCGGCGACACGGCGCAGGTGGACACCCTCAGCGGCGGGGTACTGGCGGTGCTCAGCGACGGGATGGGGAGCGGCGGACGGGCGGCGGTGGAAAGTGCCATGGCCGCAGGCATCACCGCCCGTTTGTGGCAGGCAGGATTTGACCCCGCCGCCATCTTACAGACGGTCAATGCCGCCCTAATGGTAAAATGTCGCGAGGAGAGCCTCGCCACCCTAGACGTGGCGGTCATCGACACCCACTCAGGGCGGCTGGACAGCTACAAGGCGGGCGCGGCGGTGACCCTGCTCAAAAGCGCCGGACGGGTGTCCCGTCTGGATCGGGCAGGGTTGCCGGTGGGCATTTTGCCGCAGATCGGATTTGAACACAGCCACGACACCCTATCGGAGGGGGATGTGCTGTTGATGGTCAGCGACGGCGCCCTGTCCGACGGGGTAGCGGCGCTGGAGGTGCAGCTGCGGGACTGGCCCCACACGGGAGATATGCAAGGACTGGCACAGGCCGTCACCGCCGCCGCCCGTGCCGCCGAGGAGGGACATTCCGACGATATTACCGCCATCGCCCTGCGTCTGTATCGCCCTGACGAAACCGCCGAAAGCGAATGAAATCATAAAAAAGCAAATTTCCTCTTGCAAACGGCGGCAAAGTAGTGTAAAATATAGCTGCTCATTCCGTGAGCAGACTGTTTCCGCCCGTGGCGAAGCTGGATATCGCAGTGGATTCCGATTCCAAAGGCCGGGGGTTCGAATCCCTCCGGGCGGGCCAAAATCGACAAGTTTCGATAGAAGCTTGTCGATTTTACTTTTTCACTATTAACTCTTCACTTTTCACTCTTCTCTTTCGAAACTTGTCGATTAAGTAATAAGTAATAGTGAATAGTGAAGAAGTGTTTTGCAAGGCTTTGCCTTGCTTTTTTAATTTGTAGAAGGTATAATAAATGTGAAAGGTGGGTTTATTATGACCGAAAGTCCTTTAATTATAAAATCAAAAGAATTTGCACTTGCTGTTATAAAAGTGTGCAAAGAATTAAGAAACGCAAAGTGTGAAAGTGCTTTGATAAATCAGTTTTTGCGTTCAGGAACAAGTATTGGTGCAAATATCAGAGAGGCATTTTATGCTCACGGAAAAGCCGATTTTGTTGCAAAGCTACAAATAGCACTAAAAGAGTGTTCTGAAAGTGAATATTGGATTGAACTGCTAATTGAAAGCGGATATTATAATGATAAAGACTTACTTAACAAATGTGTTGAAGTAAAACGAATCCTTATCGCCTCGATAAACACCGCAAAGGAAAACAATAAATGATACATTATATGAAACTAAACCCCAACGCTTTTCATCAAATGGCTTGTGGTGAAAAGACTATTGAATTAAGGTTAAATGACAAAAAACGTCAAGCCATCAATATTGATGATATTATAGCGTTTTCAAACACCTCAAACCCAAACGAAACACTACGTGTCAAAATAATTCAAATTCACAATTTTGCAAACTTTACTGAATTATACAAATCCCTGCCGCTAAACAAATGCGGATATTTGTCAGAGCAATTACATATTGCATCTCCAAAAGATATGGAAAAGTATTATTCTATTACCGAACAAAACGAATACGGAGTATTAGGAATAGAAGTTGAACTGATGAACATGTAGGGGGTTCGAACGCATAGGTCAAAAATTCAAAAGGCATCGAACTTGTGCAACCTTTCCAAAAAAGAGAGTACCGACTTCTTGTCGGTGCTCTCTTTTTCCGTTCGGGGGATTCGAACCCTGAGAGGGTGAGCGCCGTTAAGAAAACAGTCCGATGCATATTTGTGGGTTGATGTTTGTAAACAAATCTGCTAAACTATACGCAGAAGCTGGCAACAGGTTCCGGGCTTGCGGCATTTCTGCCGTGGGCGTGGCTCCCACGACGCCGGCTTCTTCTTTTGTCATTACCGCAGTAAGATACAAGCCTACATATACAGCCGCTCCTTGTTGAAAATCATCTTTTCTTTCCCAAAAATGAATAATCCCTTCTAAAAATATGCAAAAACAACTCTTTCAAGGGTCGTTTTTGCTTTTTTTCTTACTTTTTCGCATTTTCTTTCATTTTTCTCTTGCAAAAGGGTTCTGTTTTTATTACAATTAGGAATACATTATATTACGGATGTACTACGACCCGAACAAAAAGGAGGACAATTGTATGAAACGCATTCTTTCCATCCTGCTGGTGCTGGCAATGGCGCTGGCTCTCACCGCCTGCTCCGGCGGCACCAATATGACCATGGGCACCGGCGGCACCAGCGGCACCTACTACGGCTACGGCGGCATTCTGGGCAACCAGATCAAGGCCGCGACCGGTATCACCGTCAACGTAGTGTCCACCGATGGCTCCAAGGCCAACATTCTGGGCATTGACGCCGGCAACTATCAGCTGGCCACCGTCCAGTCCGACGTAATGGCCTATGCCTACGCGGGCACCCGCTCCTTCGAGGCTGAGGGCGCACTGGACTCCTTCCGCGTCATCGGCGGTCTGTATGCCGAGGCGGTACAGCTGGTGACCATGAACCCCGACATCAAGAGCGTGGCCGACCTGCGCGGTAAGAAGGTCTCCATCGGCGCCGCCGGCTCCGGTGTGTACTTCAACGCCGTGGACATTCTGGCCGCCGCCGGTATGACCGAAGCGGACATCGTGCCCCAGTACCAGTCCTTCGGTGACAGCGCCGACGCCCTCAAGGACGGCAAGATCGACGCCGCCTTCATCGTGGCGGGCGCTCCCACCCCCGCCATTCAGGAGCTGTGCGCCACCGCTCAGGCCTATCTGGTCCCCGTGGACGGCGACGTGGCCGCCAAGCTGATGAACGACTCCCCCTACTACACCTCTTACACGATTCCCGCGGGCACCTATGACGGGCAGACCACCGACGTGACCACCGTCACCGTCAAGGCCACCCTCATCGTCAGCACCGACGCCTCCGAGGAGGACGTGTATAAACTGACGGCCGCTATCTTTGACAACATCAGCGCCATCTCCGCCGCTCACGCCAAGGGCAAAGAGCTGAGTTTGGAGAATGCCACCTCCGGTATGACCGCCCCCTTCCACAAGGGCGCGGCTCGGTATTTTGCAGAGAACAGCATCACCGTCACCGCGAAATAATTTCGGTTGTATGCCGATGGCTGCGACGGAGTCTCGTCGCAGCCGTTTTCTTTGATTTCTAACCCAAAGGAGGTGCCCCCGTGGCTTTATTTAAGAAAAATCCGCCCTCCCCTCAGGAGCCGATGGATCTGGACGCAGTGATGAAAAAGTTTGACCGCGAATCCAACACCCGCGTCTGGGAGGGCGTACCCAAAACGGTGGTGACCTGCATTCTCGCCGCCTTCTCTGTTTTTTGCATTTATGTGACCTTGTTTGCTACATGGTTGGATGAGTTGCGCCTGACCACCTTTATGGCCTTCATCCTGCTCATCGGCTATCTGGTCTTCCCTGCCAAGAAAGGCGTGCAAAAGGTCAACCATATGCCTTGGTACGATGTTCTGCTGATGGTGCTGGGTACCGGCTCGTTCCTGTACTACGCCGTCAACGCCGTGGAGATCGTGGCCCGTTTCAAGATCTCTCCCGTGGAGGTGATCATCGGCATTGTGGGCATTCTGTGTCTGGTGGAGCTGTGCCGCCGCAGCGTGGGTGTGCCCATTCTGTGCGTGGCGGGTGTGCTGTTGGTGTATGCCCTCATCTGGGGCTCCACCAACCCCGACATCTTCGCCCGTGTCACCGAAAACGTCCGAGTGCTGTTCTATTCCAAAGAGGGCATTCTGTCCACACCCATTAACGTTTGCTCCAAATACATCGTGATGTTCATCATCTTCGGCGCCTTCTTGGAGCGCACCGGCATTGCGGATTTCTTCATTAATATCTCCAACGCTCTGGTAGGTCGCTTCTCAGGAGGCCCCGCCAAGGTGGCAGTGGTGGCCTCCGCCATGGAGGGTATGGTCTCCGGCTCCTCGGTGGCGAACACCGTGGGCTCCGGCGCCGTCACCATCCCGCTGATGAAGCGTACCGGCTACAAGCCG
The DNA here is from genome assembly GCA_045659145.1 of Acutalibacteraceae bacterium. Taxonomy (GTDB): domain Bacteria; phylum Bacillota; class Clostridia; order Oscillospirales; family Acutalibacteraceae; genus UBA5905. The sequence continues at coordinate 7,428 of JAZOWI010000074.1, forward strand.
GAGTTTGCCGCCGCCGCCGAGGCCGCGGCCTCCACCGGCGGTCAGATCATGCCCCCCATTATGGGGGCCGCCGCCTTCCTGCTGGCGGGGACCGTGGGCGTTCCCTACTCCAACATTGTGCTGCGGGCCATCCTGCCGGCGGCGCTGTATTTCCTAGGCGTGTTCATTACCGTCCATTTGGAAGCCAAAAAAGAAGGCTTAAAGGGTCTGACCAAAGAGGAATTGCCTCGCTTAAAGCCGCTGCTCAAACAGTCCTATCTGCTGCTGCCCTTGCTGCTGCTCATATATCTGGTGGGCACCAGCACCCGCTCCATCGCCTATGCCGCCGCCATTGCCGTGGTGGCCGCCATTGTGGTGAGTCTGTTTAACAAGGGGCACCGCATCACCCCCAAGCGACTGCTGGAAGCCTTAGCCGCCGGCGGTCAGGGCATGATCACCGTTGCCGCCGCCTGCGGCGTGGCCGGCATCATCGCCGGTGTCATCGGTGTCACCGGTCTGGCCTATATCCTGTTTAACGGCATTGTCACCTTGGCGGGCAATCAGGTGATCGTCGCCCTGTTCCTCACTATGCTCTGCTGTATCGTGCTGGGTATGGGCGTGCCCACCACCGCCAACTACTGCATTATGGCCGCCACCTGCGCCCCTATTCTGGTGCAGATGGGTGTGCCCATGATCGCGGCGCACTTCTTTGTGTTCTACTTCGGCATTGTGGCAGATCTGACTCCGCCGGTGGCGCTGGCCGCCTACGCGGGTGCGGCTATCGGGCAGGCCAATCCTATGAAGACCGCCCTCACCTCCACCAAACTGGCCATCGGCGCCTTCATCGGGCCCTATGTCTTTGCCCTCAACCCTGCCATGCTGTTTATCGACACCACCTGGTGGGAGGTCGTGCTCATCTGCCTCTCCTCGGTCATCGGCATTATGGCCGTGTCCGCGGCATTGGAAGGGTACCTGCTGGGCAAGATGCACTGGTATGAACGCATCGTCAGTGCCGCGGGCGGCCTGCTGCTCATCTATCCCGGATGGGTCACCGACAGCATCGGTCTGGCCCTGTGCGCTGTAATGCTGTTCGTTCAGATCGTGAACAAAAAACGCGTGGTTCTCCCGATCGGATAAAGTAAGAAAAGGATGCTGTTAACTATGAAGCGATTTCTTTGTGTGGCGCTGTGTGCAGCGCTGTGTTTGTCCCTGGTCGCCTGCGGCGGTACTGGCTCGAACGGCAACTCCAAGCACGACCGACTGCTGCAAATGCTGGAAGAGGGCAACTATACCGGCGCGGTGGACTATATCAACCAACTGGCCCGAGAAGAAGCCGAGCAAAACAAGCCCGACCCCGGCAGCCACCCCCTGCTGTCCAAACTCACCGGCACCTGGGAGGAGTATTCGATCCCCAACGATGAACAACCGGACGCCCCCTTCGTTTTCCACGAGGACGGCACCTGCACCGTGGGCAGTGACAGCTACCTGTGGCAGGTCGATACGGACTACTTTGCCTCCGAAAATGAGCTGCGTGTGCAGGTTCTGGACGGGGCCTCCAAGGTGTACAACTTTGATATAACAAAAAGGAAGGACACCGGCCTCATCATCAGCAGTGCCTACCACTACTCCAATGACAACTACGCCACCGGCATCGGCAATTTCTTTAACGAAGCGCACTATGAGAAGATCGATCTCTCCGCCGAAAATCTGGAAGCCTATTTCGAGTACGTCGACTATGTGACCTATAACACCAATGAGTTTGATGAGATCACCAGCATCACCTTGGGCAACCGACTGGCGCTGAAAAAGGAATACCACGCGCGGCTGTTTTCAGGAGTTTCCAATGTAGCCGTTGAGTTCTCCTATCTGTCCGGTACTCAGTACGGCTCCTTTGACCTGGAGACCAAGACCTATTCGCTGAACGGCGAGTTCGACGTCCACAACAAGGGCGATCGTTACAATCGTACCTGTTCATTCGGTAACTATGCACCCAGTAACGACGATCCCTACTACGGAGTCAACCTGTTCTCCTCTCAAGGCTATACCGGCACCAGTGGTTCCCAAGCCGGAAAGCAATATTTCAGCGGCTATCACAAGGATTATCGGGTGGAACGCATTCAAGGCGCTATCTATCTGCTGAAAACCGAAAAGTAATGAATAAAGGCACCCGATCGGAACGTTCCGATCGGGTGCCTTTTCTTCTCTGTTTTTACAACACGCCCTCATCCACACAGTGCTCTATGAACTCTGCAAACAGGGAGCAAGGCCATGTAAACCACTCCCGGGTGAACCGGGTGGGATCATCCACACAAAAGCCCTCGTGGAGCAGGTCGGTGCCGGCGTCGGTGGGCCCTTGATTAAAGGCGTTGGCATAGGGGTCCAGTGCGATATATTGCAACTGACGGCGGATGACCCCCTCCAGGATACCCCCCATCTCCGGGTCGTCGGCCAGCGGGAGATAATGGTTCACCTGGGCGGCAGAATCCCGCAGCCACATAGCCGGAATATCTCCGGTCAGCACGAACCAGGTGCCGTCCTCGCAGGGGCGCAAAACCGAGCTAACCGTGCTGACGGCACATTTGCGGTACATACTTTGTAGCTTAGGGTGGTTCTCCAGTTTTGCGCAGTAGCGGTCGATGCGCTGCTGCAATGCGCGAGGTGTGTCCATAATTTTTTCTCCTACTGTTATATGATCTCCAATGTCTCCCCCAACCGCATCAGCAAATAGGGACAATCGGGATAATGGGTCGCCATTTCCTGCTGGAACTTGTGGGGGTCACCTCCGTGCTCCGCAAAGCACCAATAATGACTGGGAATCGCCAAGCGAGGCATCATATCCCCTACCGCACGGGCGCCTTCCGCCTCGTTCAGGTTGCCGTAAGCACCGTTAATGGGGAACACCACCACATCCAGATTTCCGAAGCGCTTCTCCGTAAAGCGATCCCCCCGATAGCAGGTGTCGCCGGTGAAATACAACCGTTTCCCGTCCGCTTCCACCAGCAGACCGATGGCGTGCGGGGTTTCGGGGCCGTGGTCACAGGGCACCGCCGTAATGCGCAGGTGCTCATTCTCAAACACTTCTTCCTCCCCCAGCGCCGTGATCCGCTCCGCAGGAATCCCCAGACGCTGTGCCTCCGACGGCACATCCCGCGAACAAAGCAGGTGAGTCTTGGGGTTCTGCATAATCTGCGGCGCCGCGTCGGGGTCAAAGTGGTCGTAGTGCACGTGGGTGGCCACCAGCAGATCCAGTTCCAAGGAAAACGGGTCGTACAAATACGGCAGAAGCCGCTTAAAACCCACCAAACGGGCACAACAATCCGACAAGTATAAGTCAATACCCACCCGATAACCCGACGCAGTCTCCAAAATGAAACCGGCTTGTCCCGTGAAGGTCAAGGAAGGAGCTTTCTTACCCATCACAAACTCTCCTTTTTATGTACCGTTTATATGTCCTTATTGTACCTCGCCCCGCTCCATACCGCAAGAGGTTTTGTGCTTTTTTCGTTTCTGTATAGCGCTTTTCAATTGTTTTCGTTTGTTTTTCGTCTTGACTTTCCTATTATTTCCCCTTAATATTATGATGACGGATTTTGATGTCCAAATGTAACTTTTTTGGGAGGAAACCTATTATGAAGAAACTGTTAGCCGTTACCACGGCCATACTTATGTTGCTGTGCTGCCTCACCGCCTGCGGCCAGAAGCCGGAGCCGGACCCCGGCAAGGACAACGACGTGTCCATCAGCACCGGCACGGACGGCAACTCCGAAGTGCTGCCGGATGACTCCGCCGACGAGAGCCTCGATGCCACCGATGACAGCACCGATGACAGCCTCGATGCCACCGATGACAGCCTCGACGCCACCGACGAGAGCGCCGATTCTACCGACGAAGTGAGTGACGACACCACCACTGTGGCGGACAAGACCACCAAGTCCACCACCAAGTCTTCCGTGGCGGACAAGACTACTAAATCCACCACCAAGTCTTCTGTGGCGGACAAGACCACCAAGTCCTCTTCCAAAAACGACAAAACTACCAAATCCTCTACCACCCCTTCCAAGATTACATCCACCACAGCTGCTACCTCTTCCAAGGTGCTGACTACGGATTCCACCACCACCAAGAAGCCCACCACCCAGAGCACCGGAACCACCAAGAGCACCAAGAAGACCATCACGGTCAAGACCACCACCACGACCACCACGACGGCACCCACCACCACCACCAAAGACCCCAACCTGAAGAGCATCAAGGTGCTGTCCATCGGCCACAGCTTCAGCGTCGATGCTATGCGCACCTATCTGTGGGATATCTTTAAGTCCGCCGGCTATGACGAGATCATTCTGGGCTATCTGTATATCGGCGGCTGTCCGCTGGAAAAGCACTGGAACAACGCTCAGGGTAACATTGCCGCCTATCAGTATTCCAAGAACGAGGCCGGTCGCTGGAGCGACAGATATAACCAGACCTCCAAGTCCGCTCTGCTGGACGAGGCCTGGGACTACGTGACCTTCCAGCCCTCCCCCGACTACGGCGGCGGTCCTGAGTGCTGTGGTTCCAACAACAACGACTACAAGAACTTTAACAATCTGGTCAACTGGGTGTTGGACAACGCCACCAACCCCTATGTACAGATCCACTATCACCTGACCTGGTCCTTTGCCACCGACTGCAAGCTGTGGAGTTTTATGTACCATGACTGGGATCAGATGAAGCAGTACAACGACTTCATTGCCGCCACCAACAAGTACGTGCTGTCCAACCGCAACGTCAAGGGCGTTATCCCCTGCAATACGGCTATCCAGAACGCCCGTTCTTCTTATTTGGGCGACACCTTCAATATGCCCGGCAACTACGACCCCGACGCGGACGGCTATCACCTGAACGACAAGGGTGACTACGTGGCGGCGCTGACCTGGTATGCCTACTTCTCCGGCGAAAAAGCCTCCTCCGTCACCTTCATCCCCGACGAGTACAAGGACGCTTTCCCGGCTATCGCCGAGGCGGTGGACAACGCCATCGCCAAGCCCCAGAAGGTGACTCAGTCCAGCTATAAGTAATGGTAACCGTCATCCTCATATAAGGCATCATCAAATAACGCGGCTTCTTTTTCAGGAGGCCGCGTTTTCTTTTTGCTGCAATTTTCGATGTGCAATAATAATTTCACATATGCCGCGTTATTGACTTTCTTTGCGCCTTGTGTGATAATTGTACTCGTAACCAGGGAGTTTTAATTATGTATAGTAGAGGAGAATTGTGTATGAAAAAGCTGTTAGCGATCTGCTTGGCGATCCTGCTTCTGTTGAGCTGTGTCGCCTGCGGCCAGAAGCCGAATCCGGACTCCGGCAAGGACAACGACGTGTCCATCAGCACCGGCACGGACGACAACTCCCAAGTGCTGCCGGATGACTCCACCGACGACTCCACCGACGAGAGCCTCGATGCCACCGATGACAGCACCGACGACAGCATCGATGCCACCGACGAGAGCACCGACTCTACCGGCGAAGTGAGTGACGACACCACCACCGAGGCAGACAAGACGACTACCACCATCAAGGCTTCTGTTACAGATAAGTCCACCACCAAATCTTCCGTGACGGACAAAGCCACCACTACGTCCACGACCAAATCTTCCGTGACGGACAAGACCACTGCCGTCTCCTCTACAAAATCTTCCGTGACAAGTAAAATCACCACAAGCAAAACCACCACCAAATCCCAACTAACCTCCACCACGACCACCACCAAGAAGCCCACCACCCAGAGCACTAAAAAGACCATTACCGTCAAAACCACGACTACCGTCTCCACCACAGGTGAATCGGAGAAAAAAACCATCCGCATTCTGGCGATAGGCAACAGCTTCAGCGTAGATGCTATGGAGAAACACCTGTGGTACATCCTCCATTCCGCCGGCTATGAGGAGATCATACTGGGCAACCTGTATATCGGCGGCTGCTCTTTGGACACCCACTGGAACAACGCCCGCTCCCAACAGCCCACGTATACCTATTACTCCACCTCTACGGGTGTGTGGAAGCAGGTGGACAATGTGGACATTATGCGCGGCGTAAACAGCGGCACCTGGGATATCATCACGGTGCAACAGGCCAGCCCCGATTCCGGCAAACCGGAAACCTATGCGAACCTGTCCAAGCTGGTGGACTGGCTTCGGGAAAAGCAGCCCCGCGCCAAGTTCTACTTCCATATGACCTGGGCCTATCAGCAGAACAGCACCCACAGTGCCTTCCCCAACTACAACAGCGATCAGATGACAATGTATAACGCTATCTGCACCACGGTACAGTCCAAGGTGCTGGCGGTAAACACCATTCAGGGCGTCATTCCCTGCGGCACTACCATCCAGAACCTGCGCACCTCTTCCTTGGGCGACACCCTCACCTCCGACGGGTATCACCTGTCCAATTCCTATGGTGACTATGCGGCAGCGCTGACTTGGTACTGCTACCTGCTCAACGGCTCTCCCGAGGATGTGACCTACCGCCCCTCCTCCATTGAAGATCATTTCGATGAAATCGCCGAGTCGGTGGTCAACGCTATCAAGAACCCTTACAAGGTCACCCCCTGCACCTGATATATAACGAAAAAAGAGTCCCCACGGCGTGGGGACTCTTTTTTTATTGCCAATGGGCGCTGTCAAACCGCCGTACGGCTTCAATATAGGCTTCCGTGTCCACGGGATAACACAGTCCGTGCCCTGCCCCGGGAGTGATCACCAACTCCTTTGGTGCCGTGCAGGCTGCATACAGCTGACGGCTCATCTCGCAAGGAACAAAATCGTCCGTGTCGCCGTGGAAAAAGAGCACCGGCAGGCGGCACTGCTTCATTGCCTCCACCGCATCTGCCCGATTGGGGTCAAATCTACCGAAAAGCAATGCGCCCAAGCGCACCAACGGATACAACAGATTCGCCGGCAAATGCATCTGGCGAATCACCTTTTTGATGATTTCCCGCGCGCGGGAATAGCCGCAGTCCGCCAACACTCCTGCCACCTGCGGGGGCAATTCCCGTTCCGCCGCCAGCAAGACGGTGGTGGCACCCATGGACACACCTGCCAGAATCACCTTGCGGTGATCTCCGAATCGCTCCGCCACAGCGCCGACCCACAGAGGGACGTCATCACTCTCCCGCACACCGAAGGTGATGACGTGGCCGTCGCTGGCACCTCCCGCCCGTTGATCCACCAACAGGGCGCTGTGCCCCACCGCAAAGCACCGTTGCACCGCACCGCACATATCCCGATCAGAATAGCCACGGTATCCGTGGAACAGGATCTCCACGGGGGAATCGGGGGTGTATTCATAATATCGCCCCCGCAAGGTGAGCCCGTCCGCCGTCTGCACCGATAGAGGAAGGTGGGGCATCTGTGCCACCTGCGCCAGCCACTGCCGCATTACGGGATAATAGGGCTCGTAGATCCGCCCGGGAGGCAACCGCTCCTCATCGCTTTGCGGCTGTTCTCTGGGCGGCGAATAATAGGCCAACATATAGCAAACATAAGCGCCTGCCCCCAACAAAGCGGCAACCCCCAACAGAATATACAAAAACAACATACCGTCATCTCCGTTTGTTCCGATTTTTTCCATTGTAACATATCTTTCCCCGATTTGACAACCAAGGATTTACGGGAGTGTTTTTTTCTTGCTTTTTCGACGGTTTTTTAGTAAAATGGACAGCGAGGAGTGATTTATGATGAACATCGAGGTGAATTATCCCAACAAAAAGCGGTATAATACGGCAAAATATCCCATCCGCCAACCCAAGATCATTGTGTATCTGATTTGGCTTCTTTCCCGTTTTGCTCTGATCGGGAAGAAATGGCACGTGGAGAAAATCAATATGGAAGGGCTCAAACCGCCCTATATGATGCTGAGCAACCATATGTATTTCATCGACTTCGAACTGGCGGCCATGGGCACCCTGCCCCATCGGGTGAATAACGTGGTGAGCACCGACGGCTACTATCGCCGTCCCTGGCTGATGGAGCTCATCGGCGCCATCTGCACCCGCAAGTTCACCATGGACCTACATTTGGTCAAGTCCATTAGCAAGGTGCTCAAACGAGGGGATATCCTTTCTATGTATCCCGAAGCGCGGTACACCCCCTGCGGCACCCTCAATTACCTGCCTGAATCGCTGGGCAAACTGGTAAAGCTGAACAAGGTGCCGGTGGTGGCGGTGGTGCATCACGGCAACCATCTCCACTCCCCCTTCTGGAACTTCCGCAAAAAGCGAAAAGCGCCCCTGTATACCACTATGACCCAGATCCTCACCGCCGAACAGATCAAGGCGATGACAGTGGAGGAGATCAACGCCGCCCTGAAAGAGGGACTGGCCTACGACGACTACCGCTATCAGAAGGAAAACGGCATCCGCATCACCGAGCCCTTCCGCGCAGAGGGACTGCATAAGGTGCTGTATCAGTGCCCCCACTGTAAAAAAGAGCACGAAATGGCCTCCGAAGGAACCGAACTGTTCTGCCGCGCCTGCGGGAAGCGGTGGAATCTGAACGAGGACGGCACCCTGTCCGCCTTGAATGGAGAAACCGAGTTCTCCCACGTGCCCGATTGGTATGCCTGGGAGCGCACGCAGGTGGAAGCACAGATCGTCGCCGGCACCTACTCCTTTGAGGACGAGGTGGAGGTATACTCCATGCCCCGCTGCTGGCGGTTTGAGACCTTGGGTCGCGCCCGTCTGCGCCACACCCCCGAGGAGGGCTTTGTGCTGGAAGGGCACTACAACGGAGAGGGCTACCGCATTCAGCGTACCCCCGTGCAGACCAACAGCCTGCATATTGAGTACGACTATTGCTACCTCAAACCCGAGGACTGTGTGGATATCTCCACAGAAAACGATTCCTTCTACTGCTATCCCGTCCACCGTCGGGATGTGGTGACCAAATTGGCCTTTGCCACCGAGATTCTGTATCAACGGACGCGCAACACCGCCACCGTATAAGCAAAACCGCTCCCTCGCGACACGGGGGAGCGGTTTTTTCTTACATTTTCTTCTTGAAGGACATACAGTCGGTGCACTGATCCTGAGTGGGGTTGCACTCGTGGGTGCCCACCTGAATGCTGTCCAGACTGCAATAATCCTCGCAGCTGCAATGATAATTGCAAGAAGTAACGGTACAATGGATGCTGTGATTCGCCTTTTCCATAATCGGGAGACTCCTTTCTGACGGTTTTTGCCGCACCCGTGGCACGGCTGTTGTTAGTATGCCCCGTCTGCCGCGCACAATTCCGTCAGTGCGCCGAAGGAATACCCCATTTCTTTCCATTTTGTGAGCAGCTCATCCAGTATCTCCGCGTTGGTGGCGGAGGTGCTGTGCAAGAGGACGATGGCGCCGGGATGAATGCGCCCCAACAGCTTATCAAAGGCCTGCTCCTTGGTGGGTTGGCGATCCGTATACCAGTCCACATAGGCCAAACTCCAAAAGAAGGTGTGATAGCCCGCTTCTTTCGCCAGTTGCAGATTCTCCTTGCTGTATTTCCCTTGGGGCGGACGGTAGATCTTGGGCATCTCCTGTCCCGTGATCTCCCGATAGGCGTTCTCCACACGAGTCAGCTCCCCTACGAAGGTGTCCCGCGCCCCGATGGCGGACATATCGGGGTGGGAATAGGTGTGGTTTACCACCAAATGCCCCTCCTGTGCCATCCGTCGCACCAGTTCGGGTGCCGATTCCAGATAATGCCCCACCACAAAAAAGGTCGCCGGCACCTGATGCTTTTTTAAGGCATCCAAAATGGCGGGGGTGTACCCGTTCTCAAACCCTGCATCAAAGGTGAGATAGATCCGCTTTTGCGCCGTATCCCCGATATAATGGGCGTTCAGCGCCGTCAGCTCCTGCGCCGTGGCGTTCCCAACAGGCGGCGCTCCCTCAGTCTGAAAGGAGAGTCCCCAATCGGCGCCGGTGGGCGCCACCGCCCTGCGCTGCGCCATCCCGATGCCCGCGCCGCCTACCAGCAAAAGCGCCACCACCCCCAGCACACTCAACAGCCGCCGTCCCGTCACAATCCAATACATACGCCCGCCTCCTTTTCTTCACTGTATGTGCTCCGCCCAGAAACTATGCGAAAATGGTTGTTTTTTTCCTTGGTGTGTGCTATGCTTGTGCTACAATAGGGACAAATACTCATTTATCCTTGCTTTTTTCATCAAATTCGTAAGGCAAGGCAGGAATAACTGTCATACTTTCGGTAACATTACTGCTTAAAAACAAAGTTTTCAACTGTATTCTCTTTTGTATGATTTTGGGTGTGTCGGTATGGTTTTTGTCATACCTTGAATTTACTAAGTTTATTTTAAATCAAAGACATAAAACAGACCTTGAAACAGGAGTTTTTCCTGATTTAAGGTCTGTTTTTTATGCCATTTTGAAAATTCCAAAAAATTTTTTCTAACCATGACAAAAACTGTCAGGGTTAATTTTTATAATAGGGTTGCAATTGCAAGAAATCGGGACGCTGGTTTCAAAAAACAGTTACATTTTAATCAAAAAAATAAAATATAGAAAGGATGAAATATAAAATGAAAACTATTTTCGGTGTTAGTTCAGCTACACCTATTAACAAAAAGCTGAAGAACGGTTACACAATGTATGATTGGGTAAAAAGACAAAAGTGCTTTCCTGCCTTTTGTATGAGAACGCTCTGTGGTGAAGATAAAATCACTGCCGAGGAAATTGAGTTCTTAAAGGCAAAGGATTGCAAAATCGGTTTGGTTATTCGTGACCTCACCGAAGCTAAGGTATCTGGTGCAAACGGTACAGAAGATGCACTAAAAGCAGTAGAAGATGCAAAGGAGTTAGGTGTTCCTCAGAACGCAAGTATCGCTTTATTTGCAGAAATTAAGCCTGAATGGAGTGTAAACCATAACTGGATGATTTCCTTTGCACAGGTTGTATCTGCTAACGGTTATATACCTGCGTTTATCGGCAATACCGATTCTAGTAAAAACTTCAACTTTGACCGCCAGTGTAGTCACTTTGTAGAGGCGACAAGAGATGTAAATTGCTTTGGCGCAATTTTTATGGCAACCGAGCCTAAGCTTGACAGTATGCCTGAAGAATGGACGCCTTACTGTCCGTCTGCATTAGAGCCTGAGGATATGCATCTTTGGTCTTGCGGTACGACTACCTTTGATTTTATCGGGGTAGAAGATATATACGCAAAGGGCGAAAAAGTCCTTGAAAATATTTGGTAAAGGAGGTAAATAAAAATGAATAAAAAACAGTACAATAATGTGATTGAACATACGTTGAAGTGCGAACCGTCTGCTCAGACTGATGACTCCCTTGCAACAGCAAGAGCCATATTTAACAATATGGGTGTTACATTACCGCAGGGTGATATGAAAACTGTTTACGAAACCATAAGCACCGATAACTATATGGGTTGGAAATCTTGCACAATGCAGGAGGCTCAAGCGGCAGCCGATAACGGCACAGCCGCAATCGGTATTAGTGAAGACAAAATTGTCGTTCTTTCTGCAAACGATGAAGAACAACCGGTAGCACAGACTGCTTCGGTTATGACGCTGGATGAAAACACTTCTGCTTTTGCTGTTGAAGGTATGCGGTATTATTCGTATGGGAATGGAACTACAGTGAATGGTCCGTATGTTGATATTCCTCAAACAGGAAATATTGGTACGGTTATTTCTTATATGGGCTATCACTTGATTACAAGTCCTTCATCTAATCAATATAAACTAAAACATCATGCGCAGAATAACGGGAGATACTCGTATTCGTATCCCGAATATTTCGCGCAGATAGATGGAAGAATTGTAATAGCTACTAAACCAAATATCGGTAATCAATTGCCGTTATCAATCGGTGATTATGTACAGGTTAGATTTAAAACTAATTCTGGATATATACGAAATTACGATTGTATTATAGGTGATTTCAAAGGTGCAGATGCGCCCAATATTTGGGGACATTATGATGGTCAAGGTGTTGTAGAAGTTGTATATCACAATTACAATCCACCTTCTGGTTATAATGCAAATGCGAACAATCCTTGGGGTTCAGGAAGGGTTATAAGAATAACTAAAGTTGGAAATTATGGAAATTACACTTAAAGAGAATCAATAAATTTATAATCAAAAAACTCTACGTAGATTACGTAGAGTTTTTTGATTATAGTTATTGTTTTAAAGATACAAATTTGATATCGGCATTTTTATTATACAACTTTTTTGATTCAGAAATTAAATCTTTATTGGGCGACAACTCTTTTATACGATTGATGCTGTCCTGCGGTTCGGTAGCATAGTTTTCTTCCCATAAATTTTCAAATGAAAGCTTTTTATCTTTAATTGTCATATATCCGTAATGATCTACTCCGCCACCAACAGTAAAATAAAATACACCCGGATAACTTATATTATCCGAACTAAAAAATCTAACAGTACCGGTGAGAAAATCTTGTTCGCCAATTAATTCAACAGATTTTTCATATGTGTAAACAGATAATTTTGTATTATCAAGAACGAGCAAATCGTCAATATTATTTCCATCAATATCTTTAATATAATAATATAAGTCATCTTGCTCATTTTTCAAATCGTTTAAAAATTTTTCATATGAAGTTATCTTTTTATGGTTTGACAAACTATTAGCAGAGAAAGTTCCTTCTGATTGTTTACATGCAGAAAGAATAAATATCAAACATAATGATGTAAATAAAATAATGATTTTTTTCATAGCGAGACCTCCTAAAATATTTTACTATATTATAGCATAGCGCAAGCACAAATAAAAGAGGGAAATGCGGATTTGTAAGAGTTTTTATAAACGTAACCTTTTGCTTTCTATATTGCATATTATACCAAAGATATGCTATAATTAGAAAAAATTATAAATTTGTCCCTAATTTGACACAAGCATACAATTATGCTGAGTTTCCGGAAAAGGGAGGATGGCCTTTGCTTCGTCGTTTCGTATCGTACTATAAGCCCTATATGGGTTTGTTTGTGATGGATCTGATCTGCGCCTTGTTTATTGCCGCCGTGGATCTGGTCTATCCCTTGGCCTCCAAATACGCGTTGGAGGAGCTGATCCCCGCTGATCAGGTCACCGCCTTCGGCATCTTGATGCTGATTTTGGTGGGCGCCTATTTACTGCGTGGCTTTTTCCAGTTTGTGGTCGCCTATTGGGGACATCTGCTGGGTGTATATATGGAGACGGATATGCGGCGGGATCTCTTTTCCCATCTGCAAAAGCTCTCTTTCCGTTTTTACGACAAGCATCGAACCGGCGAACTGATGAGCCGCGTTATCAGCGACCTGTTCGAGGTGGTGGAGCTGGCGCACCATGGTCCCGAGGACCTGTTCATCTCCATCGTCACTCTGGTGGGTGCGGTGATCGTGATGTTCTCCCTTCAATGGAAACTGGCGCTGGTCATCACTCTGTTGGTGCCGGTGCTGCTGGGCTTCACCATCTTCCGCCGCAAGCACATGGGTGCTTCCAGCCGCAAGGTCAAGGAGAAGGTGGCGGTCATCAACAGCAACATCGAGTCCAGCATCACGGGTGTGCGCACCGCCAAGGCCTTCACCAACGAAGACTATGAAATGAGCAAGTTTGTGGACGGATGCAATCAGCACCGAGCCGCCCGCAAAGGCTTCTATAAGCAAATGGGCATCTTCTTCTCCGGCACCGAGATCATCACCAACCTCATCAATCTGGCGGTCATCGCCGTGGGCGGTTTGCTGATCTTCGGCAACGGACTGGAATACGTGGATCTGTTGGTGTTCACCATGTACGTGTCCTCCTTCCTGGGCCCCGTGCGCAAGCTGGCCAACTTCGCGGAGCAGTATACCACCGGCATGGCGGGTTTCTTCCGCTTTCAGGAGTTGATGGAGGTGGCGCCGGAGATCACCGACGCCCCTGACGCCCAAGCACTGGTGTGCCGCGGCGGTCACATTGCCATCGAGGACGTGTCCTTCCACTACGACGAAGGGGTCAACGTGCTGGAACACATCCATTTAGACATTCCTGCCGGTAAAACGGTAGCGCTGGTGGGTCCCTCCGGCGGTGGCAAGACCACCCTGTGTCATCTGATCCCCCGCTTCTATGACACCATCGAGGGGCGCATCGCTATCGACGGGCAGGACATCCGTCAGGTCACTCTCCGCTCCCTGCGGGAGCAGGTGGGCATCGTCCAGCAGGACGTGATGATCTTCGCCGGCACGGTGATGGAGAACATTCGCTACGGACGGCTGGATGCCACCGACGAAGAAGTGATGGAGGCCGCCAAAAAGGCGGAGATCCACGACGCCATTATGGAAATGCCCGACGGCTACAACACCTACGTAGGCGAGCGGGGTATTATGCTGTCCGGCGGACAGAAGCAGCGGGTGAGCATCGCCCGTATCTTCCTGAAAAACCCGCCCATTTTACTGTTGGACGAGGCCACCTCGGCGCTGGACACCGTCACCGAAGCCCACATTCAGGCGGCGCTGGAAAAACTGTCTGTGGGGCGCACCACACTGGTGATCGCTCACCGCTTGTCCACCATCCGCAACGCGGACCTGATCGCCTACATCGACAGCGAAGGGGTGCGGGAGCTGGGCACCCATGCAGAACTGTTGGAAAAGGGCGGCTATTACGCCCGTCTCCACGAAGCCACCAAAGCAATTCAATAATCCCAAAAAGCGGACAACGTAGCTTTCGTTGTCCGCTTTTTCATTCCTCCCGCAGTCGTCCGTCCTCGATGAGCACCCGACGAGGGCAGGCCGCCCCCACACGGGGGTCATGGGTGATGATGACCACGGTATGCCCCTGCCCATGGAGCCGATGGAGCAGCGCCATCACCTCCTGACCGGAGGCGCTGTCCAGATTGCCCGTGGGCTCATCCGCCAACAGCATCGGCGGCCGCCCTGCGATGGCGCGGGCAATGGCCACCCGCTGCTGCTGACCGCCGGATAGTTGCGCCGGATAATGATGGCACCGCGCCGCCAGACCCACCTGCCGCAGACTCTCCTCCACCAACCGACGCCGCTTTCGTTCCCCTATCCCGCGATAGATGAGCGGCTGCTCCACATTCTCCCACGCGGTGAGCCCGCTGAGCAGATGAAACCCCTGAAACACAAAGCCCACCTGCCGCCCCCGCACCTGGGAAAGCTGTTTTTCACTCATTTTGTCTACGGCTTGTCCCGCCAATCGGTAATGCCCTTCGGTGGGCACATCCAAGCAACCCAGCAGATTCATCAGGGTGGACTTCCCCGATCCTGAGGGACCCAGGATCGCCACCATCTCTCCCGCCTTCACCGAAAAGTTCACCTGCCGCAAGGCGTGAACGGTCTGTCCCCCCACCGCATACCGTTTGCTGATATCCCGCATCTCAATCAATGTTTCCACGTTTTCACCCCATTGTCAATTCCGTCACAGTCACATTGTGCGCAATGGGGAAAGAAATAAACCGACTAAATTAGGGAAGTTTTTTTGCAATAAAAAAGGACGCGTCTCCGCGTCCTTTTTTCATTAAGCCGTTATCATAGAACCGGCTTTTTTCTTATGCACAAGATAATATCCGCCGTAGAACAGCACGATATACACAATAAACAGCGCCATCACCGCCATGGGATAGATCACCGGACTGCCGCCCACCAGATTGTACAGAATATCGTAGGGAGTGCCGTCCCCCGCCACCAGGAACATATAGTTGTAATCCAAGGTCGCGTTGGCAATGTGGGCCATCACTCCGAAGGATAATAGAATGGCAAAGGTGAGGGGCATATTATGCCGCTTCATACTGGCCATACCGGACAGCAGAATATACAGCGCTGCAAAACCGGAGATGGTGTGGGTGACGCCCGACACTACGTTATCAAAGCCCAGCACGGGATAGGCGTTATAGTTCTGCGCGGCGCCCACGGTGCCCAGCACCGCCCCCAGCAGACCGAAGATGGACACAAAGTCCAGCGCCGCTTCTTTTATCCGCCCTTTGGAGAAAGCCGCCAAAGGAATGGTGATAAGCTGAATACTGCACAGAAACAGCGGCAGGTTATAGAGGATACCGTGATACCAAGGAGAGCCCTCGATGGCGTTGCCGTAACAGGCAAGGCCGATCTTAATGAGTTCAAACCCGTCAATGAGCACCGCCGCCCAGACAAGCACTCGGTTGCGAGCCCGCTCATCCTGTCGACGATTGCGCCGACCCAACCATACGGCCAGCACCACCATCGCCGTCAGCAACAGACCCACAAAGGTCAGGTGTTGCCACGAATAGGCGCCCTCGGGGGTGCGCTCATAACCGCCGATACCGAAAAACTCTTTCATTGTAGACCCTCCTTTCCCATAATACGGAGGGTAGTATAACAGACGTCGCTTTGTTTGGCTATATTTATGACAAAACTGTAATAAAGAGTGTCGACCGTTTTTCTATGCAGTTTTTCTTGCTTTTTGGTTGTTTTTTTGCTATGATAAGTGTGTATTTGCATCTTTATTTTGCGCCAACCGAAGGAGGAAACAACGTGTTGGAATCGTTATTGTCGTTTTTTAGAAAGGATTCTCCCTTGTGGGAGGATCACAGAAACCGCCGCATTCTCCGTCAGTGCCTGCTGTTTATGCTGTTTTTGGTGCTGACTCTGGGCGGATTCTTTGCACTGCGCCAGTTCTTTCCGCTGAGTGATTCCGCCACCGCGTGGCAGAAGGGTGTGTTCACCGTAGGCGGCGCGCTGCTGCTGGCGGGCGTGGGCACCCTGACGGTGGCAGGCTTCGGCGCCTATCCCCGCACGGAGGAGCGCCCCGTATGGTACTGCCCTCTGATGGCGGCAGGGCTGAGTCTGTCCCTGTACCTGCTGGGGTACACCTTTGTGGGCATCTGGCCCTTGGGCACAGAGTCGGTGATGATGGTGGATATGCACCATCAGTACGCCCCGCTGATGAGCGAGCTGAGGGATATGCTGCTCCACGGCGGCGACTATACCTATTCCTTCCACGTGGGTATGGGTGTGGGCTTCATCCCCACCTTCGCCTATTATCTGGCCAGTCCCCTGAACCTGTTGTTAGTGCTGTTCCCTGAGCGTCTGCTGACCGAGGCGATCCTGGTCATCACCCTGCTGAAAATGGCGGGTGCCGCCGCCGGCTTCACTGCTATGGCGCAGTATCTCTACAAAGAGCGTAAGGGCACCATGATATTGGTGGGCGTGCTGTACTCCATGACCGGCTATATGATCGCCTATTCCTGGAACATTATGTGGCTGGACGTGATCGCCCTGTTGCCTTTGGTGGTAATGGCTATGGAGCATATGCTCCGCGGCGGCAAGATCGCGCCCTATGCCTGCCTGCTGGCGCTGGCCCTGTTCGCCAACTATTACATCGGCTTTATGATGTGCGTGTTTCTGGTGTTGTATGCACTGGTATGGCTGCTCCGCGAAAAACACACCGGACGGGACGTGTGGCTGGGCGGTCTGCGCTTTGCCGCCGGCAGTCTGTGGGGCGGCGGTATGGCGGCGGCACTACTGGTGCCCACCGCCTTGGCGCTGGGACGCACCTCTGCCGCCGGCGAGGAGCTGGGCGAGTTTGCTACCAACTTCCCTCTGTTTGATCTGTTCGGTCGCTTCTTCTACGGTGCCGAGCCCACTGTGCGGTCGGGCAACCTGCCCAACCTCTACTGCGGCGTTATTGCCTTCATTCTGCTCCCCATCTATCTGAGTCAGAAGAACATTCCCCTGCGCCGTCGAATCAGCTTCGGCGGTCTGCTGGCGCTGCTGATGGTCAGCTGTACCCTTACGCAGTGGGATCTGCTCTGGCACGGACTCCATTCTCCCAACGACCTGCCCTACCGCTTCTCCTTCTTGGTGGGCTTCGTGATGCTGATGATGGCGGCTCACGTGCTGAGCCATCTGGACAAGATCACCCCCAAGCAGATTCTGGGCAGTCTGGCGGCCTCCGCCGCCTACCTGATCCTGTGGGAGAAGCTGGGCGAGATCTTCCGTCAAGTGGATGGGGACGCCGCCGGCAAGGTCACCACCACGGATAAACTTATTTATGCCAACCTGCTGCTGTTGGCGCTGTACGGCGTGGCACTGCTTATCGCCGCCGCCCGTCGCACCCCCCGTGTGGTGGCTACCCGTCTGGTGGTGTTTGCGGTGTGCTTAGAGATGCTATTCTCCATCTCCTCCTCCTTTGTGGCGCTCAACAGCTCCGAATATTACACCGATCACGAGGATTACGTCTATCACATCAAGCACGAGGCCATTGACGACGCCTTGCGCTTGGCAGAGAAGCTGGCAGAGGAAGACGCGGAGAACTTCGGTTCGTTCGTGCGTATGGAATACCTGCCCCGCACCAGTTGCGTGGACACCTCCTTGCATCATTACAGCGGTCTGACCACCTTTGCTTCCTCCAATCCCTATGAGACCATTCGGTTTATGGGCGAGTTGGGCTATGCCATCAACGGCGTCAACAGTTATCTGTTCCACGGCTTTGTGGCGGCTGCCGACTCCCTCTTCGCCCTGCGGTACGTGGTGCTGGAAAAGAACATCACCACCCACGCCCAGCTCAAACAGGTGGGCAGTGTGTCGGTGCCTGATCCCAAGACCGGTGAGGACTATCACCTGTACGTGTATCGCAACGAGCTGGCTCTGCCCCTGGGCTTTATGACCTCCTCGACCATCAAGGATTACACCGGCAGCAAGTACGCTCCCTTCACCAGTCAGCAGAACCTCTACGAGAGTATGACCGGTCTGACAGCGGAGATCTATGAGCCCCTGTCCTTTACCGCTCTCACTGACGGCGCCACCATCCGTGGCAGTTCTTTCCATCTCCCCGGATCGGAGGAGACTGTCTACTTCTCCGGTGACGTGACGGAACAGGGCCAACACTTCGCCTTTGTGGACTGTCGGGCGGCGGACAGCATTGTGGTAACTGTGTATGAACCGGCTCTCGACGACGACGGCAACACGCTGTATGACGACGACGGCAATGTGATCGAAACCGTCAAGCGCTCCTGGGGCGTCACCAACCACGAGCCCTACGTGATCGATATGGGCACCCTGAAACCCGGTATGCGGGTAGAAGTGACGCTGGATTCGGAGCGTTCCGCCTCCGGCAATCTGTACGTACAGCGTCTGCTCCCCGACGCCCTGAAACAGCATCTGTCGGTGTTGAACCAAGGCGGGATGATGGTCACCGAGCAGAAAGGCGACCGCATCAAAGGCGCCGTCACCGCCAAGAAGAACGGCGTGCTGTTCCTCTCCATCCCCTACGACAAGGGCTGGAAGGTGACCGTGGACGGACAAGAGGTACAGACCTTCCCCATCAGCGACAATGCAGAAACGGAATACGACGATGAAGGCAACGAGATCACCGTCGGCGGCGACGACGGCGCCCTGCTGGGCGTAGAATTGGCCGCCGGCTCCCATGAGGTGGAGCTTTCCTTCCGTGCGCCGGGGCAGACCATCGGTCTGCTCATCAGCATCGGCAGTTTGCTGATCCTGCTGGTGCCCATCGCCCTGCGCTTTATGCGTCGGAAAAAGGCTTCTGCTCCCGCATCCAAGGAATAAAAAATATCCCCGTCAGCCGATGGCCGACGGGGATTTCTTTATGCTTACCCTTGATTGAGTTGTTCCAACAGTTGCTCTGCCAAGACGGCGAAATACAGTCGGTTTCCGTTCACCGCCACGGTCCGCAATTGAGTCACAGCCAGGGTCTTTTCCTCTTTTGCCAAGGCCACCAACGCCAGAACAAAAGCGCGGCGCACCTTGTGATAGACATCGTCCTCCGCATAGTTGGGGAGCTGTACCAGTGCTTCATCCGCATTGCCTTGGAACACCAACAGCCAAGCAGACAGATCCGCCAGTTCCCGCCGCACCTGAGCCCGTTGCTCCTTATCCTGCAACAGCGGGAACAAGTCCAGCGCCTGTCGATAATAGGCGGCAGCCTTTTCCCCTTCCTCGGCAAACAGCGCGGCAACCGTCAGGTTGTAATAATAGGTCAGTCGCATCCGGAGAGAGGGGCGCCCCTTTTGCAGATCCAGCGCCTCCAACGCCGTCAGCGCCTCGGCATACTGTCCCAAATGAATCTGCGCCACACTTCGATTGATAAGCAACGCGGTGCGGTTAAGAGGGTTTTTCACCCATTCCAGTTGCCTCTCGGTCTCCTCCAACAGCGGCTGAGGATCGCACTTTTTATAGAAATCATTGAGGGCAAAGGCAATCAGCTGTCCGCCGGCAAAGGCACCCATCAAAGACGCAAACAACAGCACAAGAACGCTGAACCCCACCATAAACAAGAGGGGCCCCTCAACCAGTGCCGTCCACAGCACCACAACGGCGCAGACGGGCGCACACACGGCGATAGGAATCCAGCGATACCGACATAATAGCCGAAGACACGCCTTGATCATAGTTTTTCCTCCTTTTGCTCCTCCTGCACCAGTTCCCGAAGAGCGTCCATCCGTCGATCCAATTCCGCCGACAGTTCGGCGCAGAACTTCAATTCCTTGCGCATATCCTCTGTAAAGGGAGTATCCTTTTTGTACCGCAGTTGATGCTCCAAGCTGGCCCAGAAATCCATAGCGATGGTGCGCAACTGGATCTCCACCCGCATAGTGCGCTTTTCGTGGGCCAAGAAAATGGGCACCGCCACGATCAGGTGCAGGCTGCGGTATCCGTTGGGCTTGGGGTTGAGGATATAATCCTTCTTCTCAATGACGGTGATGTCGTCCTGAGACAACAGCGCCCGCGTCAATGTATACACGTCCTCGGGGAAAGAACAGACCACCCGTACGCCTGCCACGTCGTTAAGGCGCTCCTCAATGGTGTCCACCGTCACCGCCAGACCGCGGCGGGTGAGTTTCTCCCGAATGCTGCTGGGGGTTTTGAGACGGGTCTTGATACTGCTGATGGGGTTGCGGTCAAAGCGGAGAGAAAACTCCTCGTTGAGCACATTGAGCTTGGTCTCGATCTCCATCATGGCGCAACGGTAATAGGCCATCAGCTTGGTGAAATCCCGAAACTGCTTGCGCACGTCCTCGCCTTGCAACGGATCGATGTGCAGTAAGTCTTGGGCAGGCGCGTTATTTTCCATCGTAGCTCACCACAGTGTCCACGTCGTATTTCGCCAACTGCTTGCGGCCCTCCAACCCTTTGAGTTCCAGCAGGAACAGGATCTTGACCACTTCGCCGCCCAGACTCTCCACCAGCTCCGCCGCTGCCTTGATGGTCCCGCCGGTAGCGATCAGGTCGTCGATGAGCACCACCCGCTGACCGGGCTTGATGGAGTCCTTGTGCATTTCAATGGTGGCGGTGCCGTATTCCAGCGCATATTCCTTCTGCACTACCTCACAGGGTAGTTTGCCCGCTTTGCGCACCAATACGAAGGGCTTGTGCAAATTATAGGCCAGCGGCATACCGAACACAAAGCCGCGGCTCTCGGCGCCCACCAGCACGTCAAACTCCACGTTTTCCAGCCGCTTCTGCAACTCGTCAATGGCCAGCTGCAACCCATCGGCATCCTGCAAAACAGAGGTCACATCCCGAAACATAATGCCCTCTTCGGGGAAATCCGGAATGGTGCGAATATAATCTTTTACGGTTTTCACAGAGAGTCACTCCTTGTGTCCAGCATCTTCATCCGTCATTATACCAAAAAAGAGCAGGCAGGTAAAGAGGATTTTGTGAAAAACTCCGTTTCTTGCAAAAAATGCCGCAGTCCGTCGTATAAAACACGGCGCCGCGGCGAAAATCTTGAATTGATGCTTGACTTTTGAGGTTTGGTTGGATATAATAGGTAAGCACAATTTGATACGACCCATTAGCTCAGCTGGCAGAGCATTTGACTTTTAATCAAAGGGTCCGGAGTTCGAATCTCCGATGGGTCACCAAAAAAGAAGGACACCGCTTGTCGGTGTCCTTCTTTTTTCGTTATCTATTTGGAGTAAGCAGTAACGACGCGAGTTTGCATAAGCGTAGCGGTGCAAACTCAGGCACTTGCAGAAGGCAAGTGCAGAGTTCAGAATCTCCGATGGGTCACCAAAAAAGAGGGACACCGCTTGTCGGTGTCCTTCTTTTTTCGTTATCCCTTTTGCCAATGGACCGCAAACTGTTTTTGCAGGGGGATGGCGGTCGGCGCATCTCCGTCCAACTCCATATCCCGTAACAAAACACCGTTAATATGCGGGTTTTCATAGGTGCGATAATAATACGCCCCTTGCGTCTGATCCATACAGGCGGTATATTGAGTGACCGCGTCCCGTCCGTCGGGCAACCGCACGCATCCTTTCGGGATCTCCACGGTTGCCATCAAATGAAAGAACCTATTGACCCGCTCTTCCTCTGCTCCCTTTGTGTGGGCGCGGGCAAAGGCGGCGCGGACGAAGCGGGAAGGCGAAGAAAAATCCCCCGGCAACCCCACGGCACCCGCCCCGCGACTAATGGACGGCACCCATCCGCCCTCAGGTTGCGCCGGGGAAAGGTGAGCAAACTCCGCTAAATGACTCATTTGGTGGGGAAAAGGCGGCTCGTTGGTCATCACCCCAACGAGATCATCATAGATCCGCCATCCGTCGGCGGTGGACTCCGCCACCACGCAGGCATCTCTGTCCGCCAGCATCCAGTGGAGGGTGGCGGTGGGATAGTCCGCGCTGAAAGGAATATCGCACACCCGCACGCGGCTCAGCCTCTGCCTCGCCTCGCGGACGGTGGCACACTGTCCCAACACATAGGGGATCAGCTCGAACACCGCCACATTCTCCCCCCGCTCCGCGGGAGAGGCATACGCGGCGCTGTGAGGGAAATTGAGCCCCGCCATACACAATCCGCGCTCGTTCATTCCGTCGTAGTACAAGGGCACCCCGCTCACCACCGTCGCCATACCGATGATGGCGTAATGACAGTCAAGGGTTGGCACACAGCGGAAACGAAAGGGATACCGTCGCGGGGTGACGGTCACCGTTTCGTGATAGGTATATTCCAGATCCAAGGTGCGACCGAAGCACCCCTCTTGCAGCCAAAGTGCGGTACACATACGCATTCCTCCTTTGACCTCAGTATGTGCCGTTTGACCCACTCTTACACACGGACCAAGGCGCTGAATGCGGCAAGATCTTCTTCTCGCACCAATTTGCGGTTGTCAATGCCCCCTTCCAAGAAGTTGATGGGATAGCCCAAGTTATGCAGAAGCATGGTACAGCAGGTCTCGGTGAGAGGGTGTCCCTTTTCCGCCGCCTTGCCGAACACCTCGTCCAGCAGATGCAGTCGATGCGCCTCAGGACTTTGCAAGGTGATGACCGCGTCCCGATCCAGATAGGCGGTCTTGTCCCCCACCGTATAGAACTGGATCTGATCCCGCAGGGAATGGCAGATGGTGGCGCTCCCTTTTTCGGTGCAGGCCTGCAACAGACGGGAAATGGTCTCCGCCCGTACCAAAGGACGGGTAGACTCCTGAATGATGATTACATCCTCTCCGTCGTAACGATCTCGCATCCGATCCAGCGCGTTTTTCAGCGATCCCACGCCGCTGGCGCCCGCGGGAAAGAGTCCGCGGAGCTTGGTGATGCCGAACTGAGCCGCGTAGGCGGACACGATGCTCTCCCACCCTTTCAGGCAGACCACGTAAATATCGTCCACCGAGGGGTGGGCCTGATAGGCGTCCAAACAATACACCAAAATGGGCTTGCCCGCCACTGTCACAAACTGGGTGGGGACGTTCTGCCGATTACGTCCTACCTTGCCGCCCGCCAGCAGGATCACCGCACAGCGAGGGCCTTTCCGTTGGGAAGCGGTTTCCGTTGGCACCGGCGCGGCGGCGTATCCCGTGATGAGCGCCTCCACCGAGGTCTCCAACACCTCGGCAAAACGATACAATTTCTTCTGAGATACATCGTTCTCTCCTGATTCGATCTTGGCGATGGTGGAACGGGTCCTATATCCCATCGCTTCCGCCAGTTCCTGCTGAGACATTCCCAATTCATAGCGCCGTTTCCGAATGTTGACTCCCACAGACATCCTATTTTCCACCTTTTTCTCTTTTTTGTATATTATAAATCAACATAGGGTGATTTTCAAGTCGAAAATCCGAGAAAAAGCGGCATTTTGTTGACAAAAGATACGCACTCCGCTATAATGAGTCGGTAAGTTATGGCGTTGCCCGATCGTTTCCCTCAAAAAGAAGCAGGAAGGCAACGCTCTTATTTTGAAAGGAGATCGCATTATGAAGGCAGTTATTTTCAACTCCGGTCTGGGCAACCGTATGGGCGAGTTCACCAAGAACAACCACAAGTCCATGGCCCCCCTGAAAGACGGCGAAACCATCTTCCACCGTCAGATCCGTCTGCTGGCGGCAGAGGGCATCACCGACTTCATCATCACCACCGGCCCCTTCGAGGAACAGCTCAAAGCGCAGGCGGCGGACTTCCCTCATCTGAACTTCACCTTTGTCCGCAACGCCATCTACGACAAGACCAACTACATCTATTCCATGTATCTGGCTCGTGAGTATCTGAACGACGATCTGCTGTTCTTCCACGGCGATCTGGTGTTCAACCGCAAGCTGCTCCACGACGTGCTGGCCTGCGAGGACAACAACACCGCCACCGTCAACTTCAAAAAGGCTCTGCCCGAGAAGGACTTTAAGGGTCGCGTCAAGGACGGCAAGGTGGTGGAGGTATCCATCAAGATCTTCGACGAGGATTGCTTCGCCTTCCAGCCCTTCTATAAGATGGACAAGTACACCGCCGCCGCCTGGATCGGCAAGGTGGTGGAGTTCATCCACAAGGGAGAGGACAAGTGCTATGCGGAGAACGCCCTGAACGAGATTTTCCCTGCCCTGAATGTACGCGCCTTCTCCTATGAGGACTATTTCATAGATGAGATCGACAATCTAGAAGATCACGCCCGCGTCACCGCCGAGATCCTGGCCTACGACGAGGCGGATGCCAAGATCTTCGGTTAATCGACGGAGGTACTTATGGAAACCAAACTGAAAAACACTTACGGTTATAATGAGGCACAGTTCAAGAAATTTACCAAATACGCGTGGCTGATGCTGCTGAGCTTCGGTTTTACCTATTTGTTCTTTTACAATGGCCGCCAGAACATCAACCTGGTGATGACCCATATGCAGGAGGCCTTTGCCTCCGATCTGGGCACGCTGGGCGTGGTTACCTCTGCCCTGTTCTGGTGCTACGCTTTCGGTCAGCTGGTCAGCGGTCGCCTGGGCGCCCTCATCGGCTACAAGCGTCTGATGATGATCGGCGTGGCAGCCTCCGCGGTTCTGAACGTGGCTATCTCCTTTCAGAACAATCTGGTGGTCATCGCCATCCTGTGGGGTCTCAATGGCTTCGTGCAGGCGATGGTGTGGGCCAACGGCGTGGGTGTACTGAACAAGTGGTGGCCTAAGGAGAAGCGTGGCTTCGCCTCCGGTCTGGCTACCGCCTTCTCCGGCGTGGCGCAGGTAGTCACCTATCTGACCATCAATCTGTGTCTGGCTCTGAACCCCGAATGGGGTTGGCGCGCCGGCTTCCGTTTCCCCATGATTCCTATGGTGCTCATCCTCATCGCCTTCTACTTCTTCTTTAAAGAGAAACCCGAGGACGTAGGTTTGCCCGCTTTTGAGGAGGCCGATGCCGAGTTGGGTGCCAAGGATGCCGCTATGGAACAGGAGTTGTCCAAGCGCGGCTTCTTCTACCCCTACAAGCTGCTGTTCAGCGAGCCTAAGGTGATCGTATTTTGCCTGATTTCCGCCATTGCGGGTGTGGGTCGCTACGGTCTGCTGACCTGGATCCCCACCTACTTTATGCAGGAGATGAACCTGTCCGTTAAGGAGGGTATTTTCAGCGCCATCGTGCTGCCTTTGGGTCAGGCATGCGCTATGTTCGTATTCCCCTTCATCACCGACAAAGTGTTCAAGGGCAAGCGCGAACCCATGCTGATTCTGGCCTCTGTCGTGGCCTGTGTCGGTCTGATCTGCTTCCCCATGTTCACTACCAAACTTCCCGCTACCATTATGTTGTTTGTGGTAGGCGTGTTCAGCATGGTGACCGGTGTTATCTGGGCGATTGCCGGCGATATGGGCGGTCGTGCTATGTCCGCCACCGTGGTGGGCGTTTTGGACTGGGCCGTGTATATGGGCGCTGCCATTCAGGCTTCCGCCTTCGGCTTTGTGCAGAAGACCTTCGGGTGGTCCGCCATCTTTGTGACCATCGGTGCTCTTTACGTGGTGCTGATGGTGCTGACCCTTCTGGCACGCAAAATGAAAATGAGGAAACTGTAATCCGCAAGCAAAAAAAGGCACCCCGGACGGGGTGCCTTTTTTATTTTGTGAGCCGCCATATTTTGCGGGCGTATTCCCGTATGGCCCGATCGGAAGAGAAGGGGCCTGCGGCACATACGTTGTGCCATTGCTTGGCATGAAACGCTGTTCGATCGTTCAAATAGTCCTCTGCCACCTGCTTTTTTGCCGCCAGACAGGCGTCAAAATCCGCCAACACAAAATAGTGATCGGGGGCGTGCCAATGAGCGCCGTCCAACAGAGAGGTGTACAGCTCCCGAAACATTCCCGTGCCCCCATCGGACAGGGTGCCATCCACCATGGCATCCAGACACCGCCGTATCCGCGGATCCTGCTCATACCGATCGCGGGCGCGGTAGCCGCTCTCTTTCAGCCTGCGGATCTCCTCTTCCCGCGCCCCGAAAATATAGTTGTTTTCCTCTCCTGACGCCGCCACGATCTCAATATTGGCTCCGTCGTAGGTGCCCAAGGTCACCGCACCGTTAGCCATCAGCTTCATATTGCCGGTGCCGGAGGCCTCCGTGCCGGCGGTGGAGATCTGCTCGGACACATCCGCCGCCGCCACGATCTGCTCCGCATAGGACACGTTGTAATCCGTCACAAAGACCACCTGTATCAAACGACGGATGCGCTCATCTTTATTAATAAGCGCCCCCACCTCGTGGATGAGCTTGATGATCCCTTTGGCGCGGACGTACCCCGGTGCCGCCTTGGCACCGAACAGAAACACCGTAGGCGGGAAATCGGTCAAAGTGCCTTCCCGCAGTTCGAAATACAGTTCCAAAATGCACAGAATGTTCAGCAGTTGGCGCTTGTATTCGTGCAGGCGCTTGATCTGCACGTCAAACAGGGCATCGGGGGATACCCGTACCCCCTCCCGCTGACACAAGGTGTCGGCCAGCCGCACCTTGTTGGCGCGTTTGATGGCGGCAAACCGCCCCAGCACGCCTTCGTCCTCGGCATACCGCGACAGCTCCCGCAACCGCTCCGGTGCGATGAGCCATCCATCGTCCCCCAACAGCTCCGTGAGCAGCGCCGATAGGGACGGGTTGCACAGACGCAGCCACCGCCGTTGGGTGATGCCGTTGGTAACATTCTGAATCTTATCGGGATAGAGACGGTGCCACGCACCCAGCACCTGTCGGCGCAGAATGTCCGTGTGCAGCTGAGCCACACCATTGATATGAGTGCTGTACCGACAGGCCAGGTGGGCCATATGCACTGTGTCTCCTTGTAGGATGCTCAGTGCTCCACGCACCTCCACCGATACGCCCCGTTCATCCAGTTCCTTCTCAAAGCGGGCGGACAGCCGCCGCAGAATGGTGGCGATGGCGGGCGACACCTTGCGCACGGTGGCCAGATCCCACTTCTCCATACCCTCCTGCATCACCGTGTGGTTGGTGTAGCAAAACACCCGCTCTGCCACCTGCACCGCGTCGTCAAAGGACACGCCCCGCAGGGTGAGCAGCCGCACCATTTCGGGCACGGCGATCACCGGATGGGTGTCGTTGAGTTGGATCGCCACCATCTCGGGCAGTCTGCCGTATTCCTCGCCGTACACCGCCTCAAAGCGGCGCAGCAGATCCTGCACCGACGCAGAGGAGAAGAAATACTGCTGTTTGAGCCGAAGCAGTCGCCCTGCCGGCGTGGTGTCGTTGGGATACAACACACGGGAAATATCTTCGGCACGGTTTTTGCTGCGCAGTGCCGCGTCGTACTTTTGGTCGTTAAATAGAGCGAAATCAAAGGGGGTCAGCGCCTCACTCTGCCACAGGCGCAGGGTGCCCACACACCGTCCGCCGTAACCGATGACCGGCATATCGTAAGGAACAGCGCGCACCGCCCCGTCCCCAAAGGTGACCGTGACTGCGTCCTCCTCCCGTCGCACCGACCAGGGGTCCCCGAAACGGGTCCAGTCATCCGGCACCTCCTGCTGAAATCCGTTTTCCAGCCGTTGCTGAAACAGTCCGTACCGATAACGGATGCCGTAACCGTCCAAGGGGATCCCCAAGGTGGCGGCGCTGTCCAAAAAGCAGGCGGCCAGCCGTCCCAGTCCGCCGTTTCCCAAGGCGGCGTCCTCGATCTCCTCCAAACGGGAAACGTCCCAGCCGTTTTCCGCCAAGGCGGCGGCGGTCTCCTCTAACAGCCCGCTGCATAGCAGATTGTTATGCACCAGCCGCCCCATCAGATATTCCGCCGACAGATAATAGGCCCGCCGTCTGGTCGCCCGTTTTTGCACGGTCTTTTCCCACACGGGGGCGATATGATTCATCACCTGCCGCGCCACCAGCGTGTGGAGCTGATGGGTGGTCAGTTCTTTCAGTGGCTTCTGATACACGGAATGGGCCTCCCGTTCCAGATGCCGTCCGATCTTATTCATTGGCTCCCTCCTTGTCGGCGGTCATCCCTTGACCGCACCGGCGATCACGCCGCTGATGATATATTTCTGCCCTGCCAAATAGAACAGTATGATGGGGATGATCGCCAGCACCAGCATCGCCATCAGTCCGCCGTAGTCGGTGGCACCGTAGGCTCCCTGCATAGAGATCTGTATCGCCACGGGTACGGTTTTTTCATCGGTGCCCAGCAGCAGATATGGCAAGAGATAATCGTTCCATATCCACATAGCGTTAAGGATGGCCACCGTCATCACCGTGGGGCGCAGCACAGGGAACACCACGCGGAAAAAGCATTGCAGGGGACCCGCTCCGTCCATGGTGGCCGCCTCCTCGATCTCCAAGGGGATGCCCCGCACAAAGCCGGCCAGCATAAACACCGACAGTCCCGAACCAAACCCCAGATACACCGCCAAAATGCCTAGGAGATTGTTCATATTCAACTGTCCCACCACATAGGTCATGGTGTACATCACCATCTGAAAGGGCACGATCATACTGAACACAAACAGATAATAAAGCACCTTCCATATCCGCCCTTTGGCGCGGACAATAAACCACGCCGTCATGGCACTGCCCACCACCAGCAACGCCACCGAGCCCACAGTGATAAACACACTGCGCCCAAAAGCGGCGGCAAACCCCGCCGTGGACAGACCCGTCTGATAATTCTCCCACCCCACAAAGGTCACGGAATCAGGGAGCGCGAAGGGCGCGCCCATAATATACAGACGGGACTTAAAGGAGTTCATCAGCACCAGCGCCACCGGCAACAGCCAGATCACCGACAACACCGTCAGTAGTAAGAGGAGGGCGCGGTCGGTTCGTTTTGTACGGCTCACGCGTCCACCTCCCGGCTGCGGGTCAGCCCCAACTGAATGGCCGCAATGGCGGACACCAGCAGAAAGAACAGCACTGCCTTGGCCTGTCCTACCCCCTGCCAGCCAATACGGCCGTAAAAGCTCTGGTAAATGTCCAGCGCCAGCATCTGGGTCTGCCGATCCGGCGCACCGGCGGTAAGCGCCAAGTTCTGATCGAACAACTTAAAGGAATTGGTGAGAGTCAAAAAGGTGCAAATGGTCACCGAGGGCATCACCATGGGCAGCTTGATCCGCCACAGCGTGGTGGCGGCCGATGCCCCGTCAATGGCGGCGGCCTCGGTGAGGGACTTGGGCACGTTTTGCAGTCCTGCGATATAGATCACCATCATATAGCCGCCCAACTGCCACGCATTGAGCGCCACCAACCCCCAAAACCCGTACGAAGCGGCAAAGGTGATGTCCACGCCCCAGAAGCCCAAAAATCCATTCACCAACAGACTGAACACGTAACCCAACACGATACCGCCGATCAGGTTAGGCATAAAGAACACACTGCGCCACAAGGCGGTACCCCGTAACTTGCGGGTGAGGATCAGCGCCAGCGCAAAGGCCAACCCGTTCACCACCACCACCGACACCACCGTGAAGGCGGCGGTGAATACCAACGCCCGCAAGAAGCCGTCGTCCTCCGTAAAAGCGCGGACATAATTCTCCCATCCCACGAAGCGGGCGTTGGTGACCGTGGTGAAGCGGTGAAAGGATAACCATACACCCATCACAAAGGGAACGAGAAAGGCAATGCAAAAGGACACCAACGTGGGCAGCACAAAAACAGGAAACCATCGATTGAGATGTTTATACACAGCCGCCCCTCCTCGCGTTGTTGATTACATAACAGCGGCGGAGGACTCACGCTCCCAACCGGCCACCATATCCTTGACCACATCTTCCCAGTTTTTGGTGCCCTGGGCATATTTAAGCAGAGAAGAACCAAAGTCCTCTTTGAATCGGGCGGAGGGGAACAAGGTAAAGTTCCACGGCACCACGGTGGTGTCCTGACGGTTCATCCACGCCACCACCTGCCGCGCCAAGGGATCCGCCGGCACCTCTTTGTCCGTGAAGGTGTCAAAGGGAGCGATGAAGCCCAATTCCTCGGTCACGTATCGCTTGCCCTCCTCGCTGGAATAGAGCCAATACATAAAGTCGGCAGCGGCCTTCTGCTCCTCCTCCGAGGCCTTGCTGTTAATGGCATAGTAGTTCTCGGTGCCCACTGCCAGACCGTGCTTTTCTTCCCCTTCCACGCCCGTGTAAATGGGCATAAAGCGGATATTCTCCTCTTTCACCTTGTTGCCGGTCACATCCTTGATCTGTCCCCACGCCCAGTTGCCGTTCTGCACCATAGCACACCGCTCCAAGGCAAACTCCGCCATAGAGTCCGCCACGGTCTTGCTGCCCAACAGCTTCTTGTCCGTAAGAGAGTTCTCAATATACAGGTCATAGATGTTTCTGAACTGCTCCGCGTAACGGAAGGCGATCTTCTTGGTGGACTCTTTATCGGTCAGATCCAAGTTGCCCTCTTTAAACTCGTGGTAGAGGGGAATGTTCAGCAGATGGGTCTGCCACCGCCAGTCCTCCCCGCTTTTCATAGAGGTGGAAGCGAACACGCCCTCAATACCCAAGGCAGAGGCATTTTTCTGCATATCCTCCACCAAGGCTTTGAGCTCATCATAGGAGTCGATCTCGTCCATGGAGGCATAGGGGGTAGCCTTGTCCGCCAGCGCAAAATAGCGGTCGGTGATGGCCTTGTTGTAAATGATGCCGTATCCCTCTACCACGTAAGGGATGCCCACCACCTTGTCCCCGTCGGTGATCGCTAACCCCTTGTCGGTCAGGTGCTGATACAACTGGGTGTTTTTCAGGTCGGCGCAATAATCCTTCCACGCCGCATACCCGCGGGGCCCGTTGATCTGGAACAGGGTGGGGGCCTCGTCGGTAGCCATCTTCGACGCCAAGGTCTGCTCATAGGTGTTGTTGGCGGCAGTCTCTACCACCACCTTCACACCGGTCTTTTCTTCGTAGGTTTTCGCCAGATCTTTGTATTTATCCGCAATTTCCGGCTTGAAGTTCAGATACCGCACAGTCACCGCATCGGTTTTCTTCTCTCCGCAGGCGGACAGACCGCCCATCAGCAGCAGTGCCACCAGACAAATACTCAACAAACGTACCATTGATCGTTTTTTCATGGTTGATTCCCTCCTGTTTAGTTTGTGCCTAGTGTGTGTGGGTTGCAGCAAAATATACAAAAAACGTCCACCGTTTTTGACACGGCGGACGTTCTCGTTATTTATTCTTCTTTTTGGCTTCTGCTTTCAGGCGCAATTCCTTGGACAGGATGCGCTTACGCAGACGGATGGACTCGGGCGTGACCTCCAACAGCTCGTCGTCGTTGATAAACTCCAAGGACTGCTCCAAGCTGAGGAGAGTGGGAGGAATCAGCCGCAGTGCCTCGTCCGAGCCGCTGGCGCGGGTGTTGGTGACGTGCTTTTTCTTGCACACGTTCACCACGATATCCTCGTCCTTGGGGCTCTGTCCCACGATCATGCCCTCATACACAGGCACACCGGGACCCACAAACAAGGCGCCTCGATCCTGCGCACCCCACAGACCGTAGGCGCAGGTCTCGCCGGTCTCGTGGACCACCAGCGACCCCTGCACCCGTTGAGGGATCTCCCCCTTATAAGGCTCGTATCCGTCAAACAGGCTGTTCATAATGCCGTTGCCGTTGGTATCGGTGAGGAATTGCTGACGGTAGCCCATCAGACCGCGGGAGGGGATGCGGAACTCCAAGTGGCTGATACCCGTGTCACGGGTACCCATATTGACGATCTCCGCCTTGCGGCCGCCCAGTCGCTCCATCACTGCGCCCACATACTGCTCCGGCACCTCGATGACCAGCAGCTCCATAGGCTCCAGCCGCGTGCCGTCTTTATCCTCTTTATAGATGACCTGCGGGCGGCTCACTGCGAACTCATAGCCCTGCCGCCGCATGGTCTCAATGAGGATGGAGAGAGACAACTCACCGCGACCCGACACCTTGAAGGCATCGGTGGTATCCGTCTCCTCCACCCGCATACTCACGTTGGTCTCCACCTCTTTGAAGAGACGGTCGCGGAGATTACGGGAGGTGACGTACTTGCCCTCCCGTCCTGCGAAGGGGGAATTGTTCACCATAAACACCATAGAGATGGTGGGCTCGTCGATACGGACAAAAGGCAGAGCCTCGGGATGCTCCGGGTCGCAGGCGGTTTCGCCGATGTTCAGATCCGCAATACCCGTTACCGCGATCAGGTCACCCAGACCCGCCGACTCGCACTCGGCGCGGCGCAGACCCTCGAACTGGTACAGTTTGCCGATGCGGGCGTTGGTGAAGGTGCCATCTTGGCGGCAGAGGGTCACCGCCTGCCCCGTCTTGACCTGACCTCGCTCCACACGACCGATGCCGATGCGACCGGTGTAATCGTCGTAATCAATGTTGGAGAATAAAATCTGCAAGGGACCGTCGATCTCCCCTTGGGGCGCGGGGACGTGCTGTAAGATGGCCTCGAACAAGGGGCGCATATCCCCCTCCCGCGCGTCGGGATTCAGGCTGGCATAGCCGTCACGACCCGAAGCAAAGAGCACGGGGAAGTCCAACTGGTCCTCGTCGGCGTCCAGCTCGATAAACAGATCCAGCAGTTCGTCGATGACCTCCATAGGACGAGCGCCGTCACGGTCGATCTTGTTGACCACCACCACGGGCGCCTTGCCGAGACCCAGTGCCTTTTTCAGCACAAAGCGGGTCTGGGGCATACAGCCCTCAAAGGCATCCACCAGCAGCAGCACACCGTCCACCATTTGCAGGATGCGCTCCACCTCACCGCCGAAATCCGCGTGACCGGGGGTGTCTACGATGTTGATTTTGGTATCACCGTAACGGACGGCAGTATTTTTGGATAAAATAGTGATGCCCCGCTCCCGCTCCAAGTCGCCGGAGTCCATCACCCGTTCCGCCACCTGCTCGTTGGCGCGGAAGGTGCCGCTCTGCCGCAACAGCTGGTCCACCAAGGTGGTCTTGCCGTGGTCAACGTGGGCAATAATCGCTACATTTCGCAAGTTTTCTCTGGTTCCCATCTTTTTAACGCTTCCTATCTTATTAGACTGGGGCTTTCGGCGGCAGGTTGCCGCATTTTCCGAGTTAGTATAGCACAAAACCACCCGCGATACAAGAAAAAATCCCACACAACCGCCAAAAAACGAATTTTTTTGAAAAATCCGCAAAATAGTTCTTGCTTTTTGTGTAGGGGTGTGCTATAATCTCGTTTGCAATCGCATTTCCGGGTGTGGCGCAGTTGGTAGCGCGCTTGACTGGGGGTCAAGAGGCCGTGAGTTCAAGTCTCGCCACTCGGACCAAGAAAAGAGAGATGAGCATCTGCTCATCTCTCTTTTCTCGTTTTGAGGCAGGATTTTAAGTTGCCTCTTGACCCCCGGGTCAGGCTTTCCCTGCG
>JAZOWI010000075.1:0-13574 GCA_045659145.1 Acutalibacteraceae bacterium
AAGAAATCCGGCGGCTTCTTCGGTAGCGGTGAGTCCACCGGTTCTGTGGGCGTTGTCACCATCAACCTGCCCCGTCTGGCCTATCTGTCCAAGGACGAGGCCGACTTCTACAAGCGTCTGGATCATATGATGGACATTGCCGCCCGTTCTTTGAAGATCAAGCGCACCATCATCACCAAGCTGCTGGACGAGGGTCTGTATCCCTACACCAAGCGGTATCTGGGCACCTTCACCAACCACTTCTCCACCATTGGTCTGGTGGGTATGAACGAGGCGGGTCTCAACGCCCGTTGGCTGCGTAAGGATATGACCCATCCCGAGACCCAGAAGTTCAGTCAGGACGTGCTCAACCATATGCGTGAGCGTCTGTCCGACTATCAGGAGATGTACGGCGACCTCTACAACCTGGAGGCTACCCCCGCTGAGTCCACCTCCTACCGTCTGGCCAAGCACGACCGCAAGCACTATCCCGATATCATTGCTGCGTCCGAGGGTGAGACCCCCTATTACACCAACTCCTCTCACCTGCCGGTATGCTATACCGACGATATTTTCACCGCTTTGGATATTCAGGATGAGTTGCAGACCCTGTATACCTCCGGCACCGTGTTCCACGCCTTCATCGGCGAGAAGTTGCCGGATTGGAAGGCGGCGGCATCCATCGTCCGCAAGATTGCGGAGAACTATCGTCTGCCCTATTACTCCATTTCTCCCACTTATTCCGTCTGTAAGGACCACGGCTATCTGCCCGGTGAGCAGTTCACCTGTCCCAAGTGTGGCAAGGAGGCGGAGGTGTATAGCCGTATCACCGGTTACTACCGTCCCGTGAAGAACTGGAATGACGGCAAGAGTCAGGAGTACAAGGAGCGCAAGCTGTACGATATCGCCAATTCCAAGCTGACCCACGCGGGCCCCAAGACCCAGGAGGCGGCCGCAGAGGAGAAGACCGCCGCCTTGGCGGACGGCGTATATCTGTTTGCTTCCCGCACCTGCCCCAACTGCAAGATCGCTGAGGCTCTGCTGGGCAAAGCCGAGGTAGCCTATACCAAGGTGTTGGCCGAGGAGAATGTGGCTCTCACCGAATCTCTGGGCATCAAGCAGGCTCCCACGCTGGTGGTGGCCGCCGACGGTGCCGTAGAGAAGTTCGTGGGTGTGGCGGACGTGAAGAAGTATATCCAGTCCGTTCAGTAAATTATCACAAACAAGGTGGATGGATTTTCCGTCCACCTTGTTTTAAAGAACTCCCTTGGTGACAGGGGAGCAGGATGAGGTGTAGCCTTATGTATGATATGATTATTGTGGGCGCGGGTCCTGCGGGACTGACCGCCGCCATCTATGCCCGCCGTGCCAACAAAACGGTTCTGCTGCTGGAAAAGGCGGCCTTCGGAGGTCAGATCACCTTCTCTCCCAAGGTGGAGAACTATCCCGGTTTTGATTCAGTCAGCGGCAGCGAGCTGGCGGACCATTTCGTCGAGCAGGCACTGGGACAGGGTGCCGAGGTGGAGATCGAGACCGTCAACGGCATCCGCGATGAGGGTGCCTACAAGGTGGTCACCACCGAGGATGGCAACGAGTATGAGGGCAAGACGGTGATCATTGCCGCCGGTGCCCGTCACCGTCATTTGGGACTGGAAAACGAGGAGACCCACGTTGGTGAGGGCATCTCCTTCTGTGCCGTGTGCGACGGCGCCTTCTATAAGAATAAAACGGTGGCCTTGGTGGGTGGCGGCAATTCGGCTCTGCAAGAGGCGATCCTGCTGTCCGAGGGCTGCAAAAAGGTATATGTGGTGCAGAATCTGGACTACCTCACCGGTGAGATGCGCTTGCAGGAGACCTTGCAAAAGCGGGGCAACGTGGAGGTGATCCTCGGCACCGTGGTGGAGGCACTGCCTGCCGCGGCGCCCCTTGATAAGGTGACTCTGCGCCGCGTGACAGATGACCACGTGTACGATCTGGAAGTGGACGGCCTGTTTGTGGCCATCGGCTTGGTGCCGGAGAATGAGGCCTTTACCAATGTGGTGGCGCTGGACGAGCGGGGCTATGTAGCCGCCGGCGAGGATTGTCGCACCGGTACGCCCGGTGTGTTTGTGGCCGGCGACTGCCGTCAGAAGACGGTGCGTCAGGTGACCACCGCCACCGGCGACGGTGCCGTGGCCGCCATTGCCGCTTGTCAGTATATCGATAGCTTGTAATCACGCATAAACAAAAACCCGTCTGTGGGATCCCACAGGCGGTTTTTTTGTTGTTTTTGTCAGGATTTTGTCAAGTGACTTGCACTTTTTAAAAAAGTATGCTATACTACCTCAATAATGGATAACGATACCCTTTTGTCAAGAAATGCGAGGTACCCTTATGAAACGTTCTTATTCTGAAATCACACCGTACATTGCCCAGTTGGCTCAGCTCTCGGACGAGAATAACCACATTGTGCCGGAGATGTATACCCAGCATCAGGTCAACCGCGGCCTGCGGGATATGACCGGACGCGGTGTGGTGACCGGTCTGACGGAGGTTTCCACCGTCAACGCCAAGAAGTCGGATGCCGATGGCAATTTGGTTCCTTGCCCCGGCGAACTGTTTTATCGCGGATACAATGTAAAAGATATGGTCAAGGGCTTTCAGGCGGACGGTCGTTTCGGTTTTGAAGAAACGGTGTATCTGTTGCTCTTCTCCCAGTTGCCGGATGAGGGTGAATTGTTCCGTTTCCGTCGAGAATTGGCATCTTGCCGTACCTTGCCCCCCTCTTTTGTCCGTGATATGATCCTCAAGGCCCCCGGTCGGGACATGATGAACATTCTGTCCCGTTGTGTGTTGGCGCTGTATGCCTACGACGAGAATCCCGATGACACCTCGGTGGCCAACGTACTGCGCCAGTGCCTGCAACTCATTTCGGTGTTCCCCTTGCTGGCGGTGTATAGTTATCAGTCCTATCAGCATTACCATCAGGATAAGAGTTTGTTTGTTCACCTGCCCCGCCCCGATTATTCCACGGCGGAGAACCTGTTGCATCTGTTGCGTGAGAACAGTCAGTTCACCCCCTTGGAGGCCAAGATACTGGATCTAGCGCTGGTGCTCCACGCTGAGCACGGCGGTGGTAACAACTCCACCTTCACCACCCACGTGGTTACCTCCTCCGGCACCGACACCTATTCGGCGGTGGCGGCGGCGCTGGGTAGCCTGAAGGGTCCCCGCCATGGCGGCGCCAACATCAAGGTAGTGCGGATGTTTGATGATATGAAGGCGACTATCGACACTACCGATGACGCCCAGATTCGGGATTATCTGTCCCGTTTGCTGGACAAAAACGCCTTCGATCGCACCGGCCTCATTTATGGTATGGGTCATGCGGTATATTCTCTGTCCGACCCCCGTTCCGAGGTGCTGAAAGAGTGTGCCAAGGAGCTGGCAGAGGCCAAGGGCTATCAGGAAGAGTACGCCTTGTACGAGAAGGTGGCGCAGATGGCACCCGAAATGATTGCTGAGAAGCGCAAGGTGTATAAGGGTGTCAGCCCCAACGTGGACTTCTATTCTGGTCTCATCTATCGGATGTTGGATCTGCCCTGTGAGTTGTTCACCCCCTTGTTCGCGGTGGCTCGTATTGCCGGTTGGAGCGCTCACCGTATAGAGGAGATCCAGAACTCGGGCAAGATTATCCGCCCTGCTTATATTAGCGTCAAGGACAATCAGGATTATATCTCTTTACAGGATCGACTGGATCTGTAAATTACACAAAAAAGGCTCTGCCCAACAGGCAGAGCCTTTTTCTTTTTATATCAGGTCATTTTCTCCTGCTTTACTTTGTGATCGATGACGTGGCGGGAAGCCAATTCCTTGTGAATATCCTCCAAGGAGATGCCCGCTTCAATCATCAGCACCATCACGTGGTAGCAGAGATCCGCGATCTCATACACGGTTTCTTTTTTGTCCTGGGCCTTGGCGCCGATGATCACCTCGGTGCATTCTTCGCCCACTTTTTTGAGGATTTTGTCCAGACCCTTTTCAAACAGATACGTGGTGTAGGAGCCCTCTTTGGGGTTTTCCTTGCGGCCCGCCAGCATATCCATCAGTGCTTGCAGAGAGAACTCGTGGCGCTCTTCGCTTGTCCAGAGGGGATTGTGAAAGCAGCTCTCCTCACCCAGATGGCAGGCGGGACCGTCCTTCTCCACCATCACCACCAGCGCATCCCCGTCGCAGTCGGCGGTGATGGATACAATGTGCTGATAGTTGCCGCTGGTCTCGCCTTTCAGCCACAGTTCCTGACGGGAACGGCTGTAAAAGCAGGTCAGCCCCTTTTCCATAGAGATTTTGAGACTTTCCTTGTTCATATAGGCTACGGTCAGCACCTGCTTGGTGACGGCATCCACCACCACAGCAGGGATAAGCCCCTTTTCGTCAAATTGTAAGGTGTTAATGTCGATCATAACGAACTCTCCTCTCATAGTCGCGCGGGGATACCCGCCGCCGCCATTTGTTTCTTTAAATCTTGAATGGCTACCTCACCGAAATGGAAGATAGAGGCCGCCAGCCCTGCATCCACCCCGGGCAGGGTGTTAAACAAGGTGATAAAATCCTGCATATTGCCCGCACCGCCGCTGGCGATGACGGGAACGCTGACCGCGTCGCACACGGCGCGAAGCATCTCTAAATCGAAGCCGCCCTTGACACCGTCGGTGTCGATGGAATTGACCACGATCTCGCCCGCGCCGTTGCCCACGCACCGACGGATCCATTCAATGGCCTCCATCCCCGTGTTCTCCCGTCCGCCCTTGGCAAAGACGCGGAAAACGCCGTCCACCCGCTTAATGTCCGCGGACAGCACCACGCACTGGTCGCCGTACAGCTTGGCGGCTTCGTACACCAGATCGGGATTGCGGATAGCGCCGGAATTGACGCTCACCTTGTCGGCACCGCAACTGAGCACCCGATCGAAGTCGGCGACGGTGTTGATGCCGCCTCCCACCGTCAGGGGAATGAACACCTGACGGGCGGTCTCGCAGAGGATGTCGGTGAATAATTGCCGCCCCTCTGCTGAGGCGGTAATGTCGTAGAAGACCAGCTCGTCTGCCCCGTTGTCGCTGTAAAACTTGGCTAATTCCACGGGAGAGGACACGTCGTGCAGGCCCTCGAAGTTGACCCCCTTGACCACCCGTCCGTTACGGACATCCAGACAGGGGATGATGCGTTTTGTGATCATTTCGCCACCTCAATTGCTTCTTTCAGGTCGATGGCGCCGATGTAATAGGCCTTGCCGATGATGGCGCCGTAGAGATCGGTAGCCGCCAACTGCCGCACGTCCTCGATAGAGGACACACCGCCGCTGGCTATCAATTGCAGGGTGGGGAAGGCGGTCTGCAACTGCCCATAGAGATCGTGGTTGGTCCCCTGCATAGCCCCGTCCTTGGAGATGTCGGTGACGATCAGCGTCTTGATACCGATCTCCCGCATCTGACGGCAGAAGGTGACCGCATCCAGCGTGGACTGCTCGGTCCAGCCCTTCACTGCCACATAGCCGTCTTTCAGGTCCACACCCACCGCGATCTTATCGCCGTAGGCTTCTACTGCCTCGCGGACGAAATCGGGATCCTCCACCGCGGCGGTGCCTAAAATGACGCGATCCAGACCCGCCTCCATATAGGCGCGCACCACGTCCATATTTCGCACGCCTCCGCCGATCTCGCAGAACAGACCGGAGGTTTCTTTAATGCGCAGGACGGTGGGCAGATTGGGGGTGGTACCGCTTTTGGCGCCTTCCAGATCTACGATATGAATGTATTGTGCGCCAGCGGCGGCAAAGTCCTTCGCCACGGCGGCAGGGTCTTCGTTGTAGACGGTGAGTTGGTTATAGTCCCCCTTATATAGGCGGACTGCTTTGCCCTCGTAGAGGTCAATAGCAGGGAATAAAAACATAGGAATGACTCCTTATTCTTCGGTAATAGGGGTGACGATGGGGTTGCCCATAGTGTCCACCAGTACGGTGAGACCGCCGCCGTATCCGCTGTTTGTATAAAGATAATTCACGCCGGTCTGCTTATCCACCAGCACCGTGGCACCGATGGTGAAGCCGCCTTGTTGCTCCTTGACGATAAACCGTTTGTCTTTCTTAGGGTTTGCCATAATCATCACCCCTTACATTTCGCAAAAGGCTTTCAGGATCGCCAGCCCCACGGCACCGCTCTTTTCGGGGTGGAACTGACAGCCGCAGACGTTGTCTTTGGCCACGGCGGCGGTGAGGGGGGCACCGTATTCGGCCTGTGCGATCACCGCTGTGTCACACTCGGTGGCATAATAGGAATGGACGAAATAGACACAGTCTCCTTCGTTAATATAACGGAACAGGGGATGCTTGTTTCCCGAGAAATGAAGGGGATTCCACCCGATGTGGGGAATCTTGTAGCCGTCGGGGATCGCATCTGCGATGGGGCGCACCGCTCCCCCGATGAGGGAAAGACCATCGTGCTCCCCGTACTCGTAGCTCTTGTCAAACAACAACTGCATACCCAGGCAGATACCCATAATGGGTTTGCCCTGTGCCGCTAATTCGGAGATAAGATCCGTCATGCCGCTCTGCCGCAGTTTGCGGGCAGCATCCTCAAAGGCGCCTACCCCCGGCAGGATCACCCGATCGGCGGCACGGATCACCGCGGGCTCCGCAGTGACCACCGCCTCTTGGTGGATGGCGGCGAAGGAGCTTTTCAGAGAGAACAGATTGCCCACGCCGTAATCGATGATGGCGATCATTGGAGAACCCCCTTTGTGGAGGGGATGGAGTTAGCGAAGCGGGGGTCGATGGCCACGGCATCCCGCAGGGTGCGAGCCACCGACTTAAAGGTACCCTCGATGATGTGGTGGGAGTTGGTGCCCGCCAGTTTGCGGATGTGGAGGGTGGCGCCCGCGTTGCGAACAAAGCCCAGCCAGAACTCCTGCACCAGTTCGGTATCAAAGGCGCCCACTTGCTTGGTGGGGATGGGCAGGTCGTAGCTCAGTCCCTTCACGATGGTTACCTTTTCGTCGGGGATGGGCAATTCATAACCCAGGAAATCCCGTCCCGACAGATCCACCGCCGAGAGGATAAGGGACTCGTCCATAGGCAACACGCAGCTGCCGTAACGGGTGATGCCCTTTTTATCTCCCAGCGCCTGTGCAAAGGCGGTGCCCAGACTGATGCCGATGTCCTCCACCGTGTGGTGGTCGTCCACATAGGTATCTCCTTTGCAGGTGAGGGTCAGGTCAAAGCCGCCGTGTTTGGCGAAGAGGATCAGCATATGATCCAAAAAGCCGCA
The DNA here is from genome assembly GCA_045659145.1 of Acutalibacteraceae bacterium. Lineage (GTDB taxonomy): Bacteria > Bacillota > Clostridia > Oscillospirales > Acutalibacteraceae > UBA5905. The sequence goes on from JAZOWI010000075.1 coordinate 7,281, forward strand.
ACCGCTGTCGATCTGCGCCACACCGGATCCGTCCAGATCCAGCGTCAGGGCAATATCCGTCTCCGCGGTGGTGCGGGTATACGTGACACGTCGCATAGGTCATTCCTCCAAAATGGATTGGATAGCGGTCAGCAGCGCGTCCATTTGGGCGCGACTGCCGATGGTGATACGATTATACTCCCTGAGCCGTTCTTTGTCAAAATGGCGCACCAGAACCCCTTTCTCTTTGAGGGCGAGGTACAAGGCCTTGCCGCCGATCTTGGGGTGGGCGGCAAAGACAAAGTTGGTGCAGGAAGGGAGCACGGTGAAGCCCATCTCGGTGAGGCGGGCGGTGGTATAGGCGCGGTTGTCCATCACGGTGCGGCAGTTCTGTCGGGTCTCTTCCTCATCTGCCAACTGTCCCAATCCCGCCGCCATGGTCAGGCGGTTGATATTGTAGGGGTTGGTGGAGTAGCGCAGGGTCTCCAGATCCCCGATGAGGGCGGGGCAGGCAATGCCGAAGCCCAGCCGCGCGCCCGCCATGGAGCGGGACTTGGAGAAGGTGCCGGTCACCAGCAGATTGTCGTATTTCTTAATCAGCGGTACGGCGCTCTCGCCGCCGAAGTCCACGTAGGCTTCGTCCACCACCACCACCGTGTCGGGGTTGGCGGCCACGATCTCCTCGATCTGCGCCACCGACAGAGCAAGGCCCGTGGGGGCGTTAGGGTTGGCGATGAAGATGGCGCGCCCCAACCCTTTGTAATCTGCGGTTTCAATGGAGAAGTCCTCTTTGAGGGGGATCTCCACCGCGTCCAGATTATACAGATCCGCGAACACCCGATAAAATCCGTAGGTGATGTCGGGAAAGGCCACTCCCTTTTCGCAAAAAGCCATAAAGGCAAAGCTGAGCACCTCGTCGGAGCCGTTGGTGAGGATGACCTCCTCGGGAGCGACTCCGTAGAGAGCGGCCAGCTTCTCCCGCAACGCCCGACAGGTGGGGTCGGGGTAGAGCTGCAACTGAGCCGCCGCCTCTGCCGCGGCCCTCTGCGCCTTTTCCGACGGGGGGAAGGGGGATTCGTTGGTGTTAAGTTTAATGTATTGCTTATCCTGCGGTTGTTCCCCGGGGGTATAGGGGGTCAGCCGCTGCAATTGTGTGCTTAAAAAACGGCTCATATCAGGTTTCCTCTAATCGGATGACGGCACTCTTGGCGTGGGCGGTGAGCCCTTCCTTGGTGGCGAAGAAGGCCACATCTTCGGCCACCGCCTCCAATGCCTCACGGGTGAAATAGGTGTATTGGGTCTTCTTTACGAAGTCGTCCACGGACAGAGGACTGGAAAACTTGGCGGTGCCACCGGTGGGCAAGGTATGGTTGGGGCCTGCCAGATAGTCGCCCAGCGCCTCGGGGCAGTTACGGCCCATAAAGATGGAGCCGGCGTGGCGGATGGCGTCCAGATAGTCGAAGGGCGCATCTACGCACAGCTCCAAGTGCTCGGGAGCCAGCTCGTTGGCAATGTCGATGGCGGCCCACAGATCCTCCGCCACAATGATCTTGCCGTTGCGGTCGATGGATTCGCGGGCGATGTCGGCCCGCTCCAACTGAGGGATCTGCACCTCTAATTCCGCCTGCACCGCTTGGGCCAGCTCCATACTGTCGGTGACCAGCACCGCGCTGGCGAGACGGTCGTGCTCTGCCTGCGAGATCAGGTCGGCGGCGGCGCAACGGGGATCGGTGTTGCCGTCTGCGACGATGAGGATCTCACTGGGTCCGGCGATCATATCAATGGACACCACGCCGAATACCTGCTTTTTCGCTTCCGCCACAAAGGCATTGCCGGGACCCACGATCTTGTCCACCTTAGGCACGCTCTCGGTGCCGTAGGCCAAGGCGGCCACCGCCTGAGCGCCGCCCAGTTTAAAGATCTTGTCCACACCGGCGATGGCGGCGGCGGCCAGAATCACGGGATTGACCTTGCCGTCTGCGCCGGGAGGTGTTACCATCACCACTTCGGGCACGCCGGCGATCTTCGCCGGAATGGCGTCCATCAGCACGGTGGAGGGGTAGGCGGCGGTGCCGCCGGGCACGTACAGACCCGCACGGTCCACGGGGATGACCTTCTGTCCCATCACGATGCCGGGGCGGTTGTTCAGGATAAAGGAATTGTGCACCTGCTTCTCGTGGAAGGCGCGGATATTGTCCGCCGCCATTTTCAGTACCTGAATGAAGCGGGGCTCCACCAAGGACAGGGCCTCCTCGATCTCCTCGGGAGACACTTGCAGGCAGGACAGCTTGGCCTTGTCAAACTTTTCGCAGTATTCGTACAGCGCCGCATCTCCGCGGGCGCGGACGTTGTTGATGATGTCGGTGACGATGGCGGCCACGTCCACCATGGGCACCACACGGGCAAAGATCTCGTCGTTGGCGACCTCGCCGCATTTCAGAATCTTGATCATAGTTATCTCTCCGTTATGACAGCCATTTGCTGCAATATTTTTTCAATGGGTTCGCTCTTGAACTTAAAGGCGGTTTTGTTGGCAATCAGACGGGCACTGATGGGGACGATGGTCTCGGTGACCTCCAGATTGTTCTCTTTCAGGGTGGTGCCCGTCTCCACAATGTCCACGATCACGTCGGACAGCCCCAGAATGGGGGCGATCTCAATGGAACCGTTCAGGTGGATGATGTCGATATCCCGCCCTTGGGAGGCGTAATAGTCTCGTGCGATACGGGAGAACTTGGTGGCCACCCGCAGGGTGCGGTTGGGATCGTCCCGAAAGCCGCAGGGAGCGGCCACTGCCATACGGCATTTGCCGATGTCCAGATCCAGCAGTTCATAGACGCGAGGGCGGTATTCCAGCAGAATGTCCTTGCCCGCCACGCCGATGTCGGCGGCACCCCGCTCCACATAGATGGCTACGTCGGAGGGCTTGACCCAGAAATAGCGCACCCCCGCCTCGGGGTTTTCAAAGATGAGTTTGCGGTTGTTCTCCTTGATGGAGGGGCAGGGGAACCCCGCCTGCTCAAACATGGCGTACACCTTTTCCCCTAACCGCCCCTTGGGCAGGGCAATATTCAGAATCTCCTTCACAGGGTCCTCACCTCGCCGTTCTCAAATCGAAACAGCCGACGGTAGGTCAGCTTTTCGGGGATCTCCTTTTGCAGCATCACGCTGCCTTCTTCACGCAGTTTATCTGCCGCCTTCATCAGGGCTGCCAGATCGCACCCCTCGGAATACAGTAGCAGGGAATCCACATCGTACTCGGTGCGTTCTTCTTGCCGTCCCAGCCGATCCAAATACACGGCAAATCCCACTGCGCCGCCGCGCCGTCCCATCTGACGCATCAGCTTGTCGTACTGACCGCCGGACAACACGCTGTCGGGGGAGTCGGCCACAAAGCCTTTGAATACGATGCCGTTGTAGTAGCGTCCTGCCGCCACCACGCTGAAATCAATGCGGAGCATATCCGCATAGGCAGTGCCCGTAAAGGCATCGCTCAGCCGCTCCAGCTGCTTGACGGGGGCGGTATCTCCCAGAAGCTCTCGCAGACGGGGGAGCACCTGCCCGGGGGCGCCGTAGGTATGAACGAGGGCCGTCAGAGTGTCCGCCACGGGAGCGGGGAGGGCATAGGCCTCACACACGGCGTCTAGTTCGTGGGCGTTTTTCTCCCGTATGCACCGGTACACGGCGGTGAGCACCTCGTCGGTGGGGGCAAAGGGAGCCAGCAGGTCCTCGATTACGCCCCGATGAGCAATGTCCAGCACCGCGCGGGGATGGATGCGCCGCAGGCTCTCCGCTGCCAACATCAGCACCTCGTAGAGGGTACCGTCGTCAATATCGCCCATACATTCCAGACCGGTTTGCAGGATTTCCTTAAAGCAGTGGGCATCCTCCGAGACGCGGTACACGTTTTCGTTATAATAGACCTTTTGCACACAGCCGGTCTGTTCCCGACTGTTCTTGATGATGGACAGGGTCACATCCGGTTTGAGAGCCATCAGTTTGCCGTCGGTGTCCGTGAAGGTGATGACTCCGTCTGAGATGAGGAAGTCTTTGTTGCGGACATAGAGGTCGTATTCTTCAAACTTGCTCATTTTATAAGGGGCATAGCCGTGCTGCTCATACAGCCCTCGCAGGGCAAAGACCGCCTGCTCCTCTTTTTTCAGCGTACAGCCGTAGGTGTTCATAGGGTTCCATCCCCCTTCATCCGATCCAGCGCCTCCCGATAGCCGCCGGAACCGTAGTTGAGGCACTTGCTCACCCGACTGATGGTGGCGGTGCTGATGCCCACCTGCTCAGAGATGGCTTGATAGCCCATCCCCTGATCCAGCAGGATGGCGGCGTCCAACCGCTGTGCCATATCCTGTACCTCTTTGATGGTGCAGATATCCTCAAAAAACTTTGCGCAGTCCTCCCGATCCCGCAGCCCCAGAATGGCGGCAAACAGGCGATCGATGGAGGGAGTGTTGAATGGTGCCATAACGGTAACCCTTCCTTTCTGCTAGTGACTTTGCCATTTTAGCACTTTACCAAAGTAAAGTCAAGGGGTAAATCGTACTTTTTTCTATATATTTTATTCCTTAATTATGGAACGGGTCGCTGTGCTGATAAAGAGGACCGAAAAACTCAGCAAAACGCGACGTGCAAATGGGTGATTGCACCGATGTTCGAGTGCAATATAAACATAATTCTTGCCTAAATAACGATATTTTTATTGACAATGCCCGATTTATGCCGTAAAATAGAGATAGCACCCCAGCTTTTATACAGAAAGGAGCGCAATTATGAGTGATCATACCGAGCTGCCGTTGTTGTTGTTGGATAACAGCAATATGATGAACGTCCTGAATGAGGGCGAGTTCAAATGCTACAACCTGCCTTTTGACGAGGCTAAGGTCATTCTGGAAGCCTATGATGAAGACGAGATCCTGCGTTGTTTCAGCAATACGGATATGGAGACCATCATCTTCGGCTATCTGGGCATCGCTCGTCGGAACTTCCCCTATAAGAAGATCCGCAATATGCGCCCCGGCCAGCACGCCATTGTGTTTAAGCTGTACGTGACCCCCTCCGAGACCCAGCCTATCATCCACGCGGACGACGGAGTGGAGGCCAAGAAGATACAGAATGTGTACGTGTACTGCCAGCATTTGATTCGTCAGACATAAGAGGATAGGATGAAAAAACCGCCACCCCATTCGGGTGGCGGTTTTTGTGTGTGAAACGGTTTAGTTTTTCTTATAGCCGATGTTTTTTGCTTTCGCGGGATCGAAGGTGAGATTGCAGATAGAGGCGACTAAGCCGTAAATGCCGAAGGTAATCAGGGTGAGGAAGATGTAGGCACCGGTTCTGCAAGTATAACCCTCAGGTTTGAGTTCGGTATGATTGATAATGAGGCTGCCGATCCAGCCCAGGAAAAAGGTCAATAGAAAGCGTACCAGATTTTTGTTATCCATTTTGAAAACTCCTTTCACGTTTGCCCGCAAAATATGCGGAAGTTCGTCGAGTTGACTATCTTATTTTATACTACGTTATCCTACTTGTCAATATTATTTAGGATTATTTCGTATAATATTTGCAAGAGGTGATAAGTATGAAGCCCCTGAAAGAAAAGATCAGCATTACCATAGATAACGATGTCTTGGCAAAGTTAAAGGAAAAAGCCGAATACGATGACCGTTCCCTCTCGCAATATATCAACCTTGTTTTGAAGCAACATATTAAAAGTATAGAAGAAAAGGACAAGCCGTGAGATTCACGGCTTGTTTTTTTATCCCTCCGTCAGGCTCGAACTGACGTCGCGACTTCGGCTAATCGCCGAAGTCGGCAAGTTTCCTGCCTGCGGCAGAAAACGTTGCCCTAATTCTTAATCATGATGTCGTCAGTCAATGGAAAGAACAAACTAAAAAGAAAAGACACACCGGATGGTGTGTCTTTCTTTTTGGCTGCTCCTGTCAGGCTCGAACTGACGACATCATGATTAACAGTCATGCGCTCTACCGACTGAGCTAAGGAGCAATATGCGATAACCATCGCCGTTTGGCGATGGTCATCTTTTGTGTTGGCGCCTACCTATCTTACCGGGCCGCTTCCAGCCAAGTATTGTCGGCACAAGTGAGCTTAACTGCCGTGTTCGGGATGGGAACGGGTGTACCCTCACCGTCATCAGCACCAACTAAGTGGTGACCCGTAGCGGATTCGAACCGCTGTTGCCGGCGTGAGAGGCCGGAGTCTTAGGCCACTTGACCAACGGGCCATATAATGGTGCACCTCCAGGGACTCGAACCCTGGACACCCTGATTAAGAGTCAGGTGCTCT
>JAZOWI010000076.1:0-26358 GCA_045659145.1 Acutalibacteraceae bacterium
CCGCTTCCGTAAGATCAGCGCCGACATCGAGGAGATTTACTCTCTGGCGGAGACCATCCGCCGCTACAGTGCCTTCCCCGGCTGTCCCAGCGAGGTGACCGACAGCGCTGCCCGCATTATGGTGCTGGCCAGTATGCTGGAAAAGGCTGAGTAAGCTTGTTTATTTCTTGTTCGTCACAGTAGGAGGTGAGCCCCATGGCGTTTGAAGGCCTGAGTGAAAAATTAGCCGCATCGTTCAAAAAGCTTCGCAGTCGCGGAAAGTTGACCGAGGCGGACGTAAAGGACGCGATGCGTGAGGTTCGCCTGGCTCTGCTGGAGGCGGACGTCAACTATAAGGTGGCCAAGGACTTCACCAACAAGGTGGTGGAGGAGGCGGTAGGCGCCAAGGTGATGGAGAGCCTCACCCCCGCCCAGATGGTCATCAAGATCGTCAACGACCAGTTGGTGGCGTTGATGGGTGGCGAGGCGGCGCCTCTGGCTCACGCCAATCGCCCTCCCTGCGTCATCCTAATGTGCGGTCTTCAGGGTTCGGGTAAAACCACCCACAGCGGTAAGCTGGCCAAGCTGCTCAAGAGCAAGGGTCATCGCCCCCTGCTGGTGGCCTGCGACATCTATCGCCCCGCCGCTATCGACCAGTTGTGCGTGGTGGGTGAGCGAGCCGGTGTCCCCGTCTTCCAGATGGGTACCGAAAACCCCGTCAAGATTGCTAAGGCGGCCATTGAGCACGCCAAGTTCCACGGCAACGACTACGTGATCTTGGATACCGCCGGTCGTTTGCACATCGACGAGCAGCTGATGGAGGAGCTCAAGAACATCCGCTCCACCGTGGAGCCTGCCGAGATCCTGCTGGTGGTGGACGCCATGACCGGTCAGGACGCAGTCAACGTGGCCTCCTCCTTCAACGATGCCTTGGGCATCACCGGTGTCATCCTGACCAAGCTGGACGGCGACACCCGTGGCGGTGCGGCGCTGTCTGTGCGAGCCGTCACCGGCAAGCCCATCAAGTTCGCCGGTATGGGCGAGAAGCTGGACGACCTGGAGGTCTTCCACCCCTCCCGTATGGCCTCCCGTATCTTGGGTATGGGCGACGTGATGACCCTGATCGAAAAGGCCGAGCAGCAGATCGACGAAAAGCAGGCTGAGGAATTGGCCCGCAAGATGGCGGAGAACAAATTCGACCTCAACGATCTGCTGGACCAGTTCCGTCAGATTCAGAAGATGGGCGACATCAAGAGTCTGTTGGGTATGATCCCCGGTGTGGGCAAGCAGCTCAAAGACGTGGACATTGACCCCCGTCAGTTTACTCGTCTGGAGGCCATCATTCTTTCTATGACACCGGCAGAGCGGGCCAAGCCCGATCTCATCAACCCCTCCCGCAAGCGCCGTATTGCGGCGGGCTGCGGACAACGGGTGGAGGATGTGAACCGCCTGCTCAAACAGTATCGCACCATGAAGGATATGATGAAACAGCTCAAGAAAATGAGCAAAAAGGGCGGCCGTATGCACGGAATGCCCAACCTGCCGGGGATGCCCGGTATGGGCGGTATGATGCCCCCTATGGGCGGCCGCCGCAAGTTTTGAATTCACTCCATACCATATGGATGAAGATAAATTAAGTGTAAAATAATTTTTGGAGGTAATTTATTATGGCAGTTAAGATTCGTCTGCGCCGCACCGGCGCCAAGAAGGCTCCTTCCTATCGTGTAGTGGTGGCGGATTCCCGCTATCCCCGTGATGGCCGCTTCATCGAGGAGCTGGGCTATTACAACCCCCTGACCGAGCCCGCTACCGTTAAGATCGATCTGGAGAAGGCTAAGAACTGGATCGCCAACGGCGCTCAGCCCACCGATACCGTTAAGGTTCTGCTGAAGAAGGCCGGCCTGGAATAATCCACCCGATACACATATCAGGAGGAGACAGATGAAAGAGCTTCTTATCACCATCGCCCAAGGGCTGGTGGAGGATCCTTCTGCGGTGATTGTTGAGCAGGACGAGCCTATGGAGGACGGCACGGTGGTATTCCATCTGCACGTTGCTCCCGACGATATGGGCCGCGTCATTGGCAAGCAGGGTCGTATTGCTAAGGCAATGCGCACCGTGATGCGTGCCGCCGCTACCCGTCAGGATGCTAAGGTCGCCGTAGAGATTGACTAAGAGTTTATGAAACAGAGGCAGGCCGCAGGGTTTGCCTCTGTTTTACTAGGGAGGGTATAGCTATGCCGCAAAAGCCGTTTTTAGAGGCCGGTCAGATTGTGGGTACTCATGGTGTGCGGGGTGAGGTACGGGTGCAGCCCTGGTGTGATTCGCCCCAGCAGTTTGCTACCTTCAAGCGGTTGTTCTGGGATGCCGAAGGTAAACAGCCTGTAAAATTGCGCTCCCGTCCGCACAAGAACATCGCTCTGGCACTGCTGGAAGGGGTGAACACCGTAGAGGCGGCGCAGGTGCTGCGGGGTCGTATGCTGTACGTGGACCGTCGGGATATTAAATTGCCGAAGGGACATCATTTGGTGCAGGATCTCATCGGCATCACCGTGGTAGATGCGGACACCGGCGAGACCTACGGCACCTTGACCGATGTGAGTCAGACCGGTGCCAACGCGGTGTATCATATGCAGACCGACAGGGGCGAGGTGCTCATTCCGGCCATTCCCTCGGTGATCATTTCGGTGGATACCAAGGCGGATATTCTGCGTCTGCGCCCTATGAAAGGATTGTTGGACGACGATGAGATTTGACATTATGACCCTGTTCCCCGATATGTTCGATCGGGTGTTCGATCAGAGCATTATCGGTCGTGCTAAGGAAAAAGGGCTGCTAACGATGCACTGTCACCAGATTCGGGAATATACTAAGAACAGACAGATGCAGGTGGATGACTACCCGTATGGGGGCGGTATGGGTATGGTGATGTTTCCTCAGCCCATTGCCGACTGTTTCCGTGCCGTGTGTGAGCAGGCGGGGTGCCGTCCTCACCTGATCTATATGTCCCCTCAGGGCCACACCCTGACCCAACAGCGGGCGCGGGAATTGGCTCAGCTCCCCAATGTGTGCATCCTCTGCGGGCACTATGAGGGAGTGGATGAACGGGTGCTGGAAGCCATCGTGGATGAACAGATCTCCATCGGTGACTACGTGCTCACCGGCGGCGAGATCCCCGCGATGGCGCTGGTGGACTGTGTGTCTCGTATGATTCCCGGGGTGCTGTCGGATGAGGTGTGCTTCACCGAGGAGAGTCATTTTTCCGGACTGCTGGAATACCCCCAGTACACCCGCCCTGCCGAATGGGAAGGCCGCGCGGTGCCGGAGATCCTGCTGTCGGGACATCACGCCAATATTGACAAGTGGCGTCACGAGCAGTCTTTGGAACGCACGTGGAGGCTTCGTCCGGATATGCTGGAAACGGCGCCTCTCACCGAAAAGGATCGGGCCTTTTTGGCCACGTTGGAAGCCGAAGAGCAAGAGGGAAAAGAAAGCAATTAAGCCAAAAATTTTCCACACTATTAGGCAAAATACACAAACGGCCAAACCGAAAAAACCGAAAATCGGTCAGACAACCAAACTTCGACAAAGAGGGACAATTCGCATTGACTTGTCCCTTTTTTGTGCTATAATAGAGATAGTTGATTAGTATCTATTCCGGCGGCATTCAGACGCCGAATAAACAACGAGAAAAGGAGCAATCAGTTATGTTTGTGAAAGATGTTGTTGTTCAGAATCAGGTTGGTCTGCACGCTCGCCCCGCTACCTTCTTCATCCAGAAGGCCAATGAGTTTAAGGCCTCCATTTGGGTTGAGAAAGAGGAGCGCCGCGTTAATGCCAAGAGCCTGCTGGGCGTTCTGTCCCTGGGCATCGTCGGCAACACCGCCATCCGCATCATCGCCGACGGCGCTGACGAGGAGGCCGCTGTGGAGGCGCTAGTGAAGCTGGTAGAGTCCGGTTTCGCTGAGTAAGAAACAGACAAAAACCGTCGGTCTGAGTACCGACGGTTTTTCTTTTGAAAGGATGTGAGAAGATGGCGCTTATTTTTGACAGTCACGCCCATTACGACGCGGATGCCTTTGATGAAGATCGGGAGGCGGTGTTGGCCTCGTTGCCGACGCAGGGAGTCTGTGGGGTGATCAACTGTGCCACCGATCCCACCTCTGTGGCCCGTAGCCTTCAAATGGCCGAGCAGTTTCCCTTTGTGCGGGTGGCGGTGGGTATTCACCCCGAAGCGGTCAATGAAGCACAGGATGCGTGGCTTGCCCAACTCCGTCCCTTAGCGACCCATCCTGCGGTGTGCGCCATCGGCGAGATCGGTCTGGACTATTATTGGGAGGAGAATGCCCCCCGCGAGGTGCAGTTGGATTGGTGCCGCCGCCAGATTGAACTGGCGCAGGAGCTCTCCCTGCCGGTGATTCTTCACGATCGGGAGGCCCACGAGGACACCCTTCGTCTGTTGCAGGAATACCGCCCCAAGGGAGTGGTGCACTGCTTCTCCGGCAGTGTGGAGATGATGCGGCAGGTGGTGGAGCTGGGACTGTACGTTGGTCTCGGCGGCGCCGTGACCTTTAAAAATGCCCGCCGTCCGGTGGAGGTGGCCGCGGAGATGCCGTTGGATCGGTTGTTGTTGGAGACCGATGCGCCCTATATGGCGCCGGTTCCTTGCCGCGGTCATCGGTGCGATTCCTCGATGATCGCCCACACCGCCGCCCGTATTGCGGAGATCCGAGGGATGGATGTGGACACACTCCTAGACATCACCCGTCAGAATGCCAACACTCTGTTTTCCCTCCATCTGTAAACAAAATCCCGAGGTCATTGACCTCGGGACTTTTCTTTTACAGCAGTGTGGACAGCCAGGCGGCTATCCAATCGTAAAGGGGGCATAATAAGAGAGGCAGGAATACGGCAGGGATGAAGTTCATAATTTTCAGTTTGGTGATCCCCAGCAGGTTCAGCGCCAATCCCACGATAATTAAACTGCCCACGGCGGTCATCTCGGTGACAACGGCGGCGGCCAATAGGGGAGCGATGACCCGCGCCAACAGGGCGATGCTGCCTTGCAATACCAGCACGAAACCGGCGGACAGCATGACACCGATGCCCAATGTGGAGGCGAAGACCAAGGAGGAGATCAGATCCAGACACGCCTTGGTATACAGCATGGTGTGGTCACCGGTCAAGCCACTGTTGAGAGAGCCCACAACCGTCATAGCCCCCACGCAGAAGACCAGCGATGCGGTGACGAATCCTTCGGCGATGGGGGTGCGTCCGCCGCCCAGTCGCGCCTCCAGTTTCTCGCCCGCTCGGTTGACCAGACGGTTCAGGTCACAGGCTTCACCGAGGGCGGTGCCGATGACCATGGAGAGGATCATCACCAGAGTGTTTTGCCCCGTCAGACAGCCGGAGATACCGATGTAGAGGGTGCACAGGCCTAATGCCCGCATCAGCGCGTCCCCGATGCGCGGGGGGAGCCCCTTGCCCAGCAGCAGTCCCAGCGCACTGCCCAGCAGTACCGTGCCCACGTTGACCAGCGTGCCGGTCAGGGCGGAAAACAGATTCATTTGAGATGCCTTCTTTCCTTAATCTACAAGTCAAACTCCGCCAATTCCATACGGGAGCAGGCGACGGTCCATTCCATTAGTGTGTGGGACTCTTTTTCCGCCAGCAAGAGGCGCAGTTCGTAACCGAAGGAGGTGAGACCCACCTCATGATACAACCAGACATAGGTGCTCCAAAGCTCCTCACTGACCTCCTGTCCGATCATCCGCGTGTCGATGAGTCGAAGGGTAACGGAAGGATCCGCTTCGTCGGGATGTTGCAGGTGGATGTAAAAATCATTCCCTTTTCGGTAGGCGGCGGGCACTTGCCAACGATGATAATGGAGTTTTCGGTCAATGGCGGTCAGATTGTTGTCTTTTAGATAAGCAGTGTATTCTTGTGGTGGCCGTTCTAACGCCTCTCGAAGCGCGGTATCTTTGTCATCTGTTTGTAATTGCTGATACCACTTTTTTGTAAAATATTTCATCGACCCACCTCCTATCTTTGGAAAATATTGTAACACACAACAGATAGGTTTGTAAAGAAAACAAAAAGAAAACGACGGTCTTCGTAAAAAGACCGTCGTGAGTATGGTGGACAATAACGGACTCGAACCGCTGACCCTCCGCACGTCAAGCGGATGCTCTACCAGCTGAGCTAATTGTCCATAGCGCATTTGCAAAGGGAATTATAGCGGAAAACCGACTGCTTGTCAAGAGTAATTTGCAAGAAAACCAAAAGTTTTCCGTAAAACAGAAAAAACAAACGCCGTTAAGACGTAGAAACAACTGAAAAATAACAGAATTGCGCGTTCATTATGCGAAAAACGGCGATTGTTTAGGCATATTCCCAAATTTTTCAAATAACTTTGCAAGAATATGATTTTTGACTTGCAAAATTAAAACGTATCTTGTATAATGTCCAGAGTGACTATCAATAGGGAAGAGAGCGAACCGATATGAGCCGTCTGAAAGAGATGACAAAAGAGCAGTTGCAGCAGCGAGAGATTACCCTGCGGCAGCAGTACGCTCATTATAAAGCGCAGGATCTGCGATTGGATATGTCCCGCGGAAAACCGGGTGTTCAGCAGCTGGATCTCACTTTGGATATGCTGGATTGCGTCAATGCGCGGGACGGCTATCGGGCGGAGAACGGACTGGACGTGCGCAATTACGGTCTGCTGGACGGACTGCCGGAGATCAAGCAGTTGTTTGCCGATATTCTGGGTCTCACTCCCGATCAGGTGATCGTGGGTGGTAATTCCAGCCTCAATATGATGTTTGACTACATCGCCACCTGTTACAGCCGCGGTGTCTGCGGACATAAGCCTTGGTGCGAGCAAGGGGAGGTCAAGTTTTTGTGCCCCGTCCCCGGTTACGATCGTCACTTTGCGGTGACCGAATATTTCGGCATTAAGATGATCCCCGTGAATATGACTCCCTACGGCCCCGATATGGAGGCGATCGAGTCTCTTATCACCGACCCGCAGGTCAAGGGTATGTGGTGTGTGCCTATGTACTCCAATCCCGACGGCATCACCTATTCCGACGAGACAGTGCGTCGTTTGGCGGCTATGAAACCGGCGGCCCCCGATTTCCGCATTATTTGGGATAATGCCTACTGCCTGCATCATCTGACGGATGAGGGCGATGTGCTGCTGAATATCTATCCCGAGTTGGAGAAAAACGGCAACGAGGATATGGTGGTAGAGTTCACTTCCACCTCCAAGATCAGTTTCCCCGGTTCGGGTGTGGCGGTGTTGGCCGCCAGCCCCAACAACGTGGCGGATGTGAAGAAGCGGATGACGGTACAGACCATCGGTCACGACAAGCTGAATATGCTCCGCCATATTCGGTATTTTAAGAATCTGGATGGCATCAAGCGGCATATGAAGTTACACGCCGCCATTCTGCGTCCCCGTTTCCGTGTGGTGTTGGATACCTTGGAGAACAAGCTGGCTAATATGGGCGTGGCCCACTGGCACCATCCCAGCGGCGGCTATTTCGTCAGCGTCAACGTAATGGACGGCTGCGCCAAGCGGACGGTGGAACTGCTGAAAGAGGCCGGCGTGGTGATGACCGCCGCCGGTGCCACCTATCCCTACGGCAATGACCCGCGGGACCGCAACATCCGTATCGCCCCCTCTTTCCCTTCGGTGGAGGAGTTGGCTATGGCGATGGAGTTGTTCTGCCTTTGCGTGGAGATCGCCTGCGTGGAGAAACTGTTGGCAGAAAAAATGTAAGCAAAGCGGCTGACTCGTACAGAGTCGGCCGTTTTTGTCCAATTTACCGAAAAAGTGTGTTTCTTTTGGATTTAAGTTGGATTGTTTTATTGACTTTTGTTACTTGTACTAGTATAATAGGTAAGAAGTGCGGTTATTTATGCCGCAGAAGCAAACAGGAGGTCTATACATATGAAGCGTACGCCTAAAGCGGCATTCTTCATTGTGGCTGCTCTGATCCTGGTACTGACCGTCACGTCCATTTTCGGCGTGTACACCCAGTACGGCGATCGTACGGACACCATCATCCGCGGTATTGGCGATATCCGTTGGGGTATCGACATTCAGGGCGGTGTGGACGTTATTTTCGGGCCCACGGACAAGAATGTCAATCCTACCAGTGATCAGCTGGATGGTGTTAAGACCATCATCGAACAGCGTATGATCAGCAAAAACATTACCGACTACGAGGCTTATACCGATCCGGCGAACGGCCAGGTGATCGTCCGTTTCCCCTGGGCCAGCACCACCGAGACGCCCGAAGAGGCGGTCAAGGAGATCGGTCAGACGGCTATGTTGGAGTTCCACATCGGCTCTGAGACCGATGAGGACGGCAAGCCCACCGGCAAGCTGGTGCTCAACGGTAACGACGTCAAGTCCGCTAAGGCTGTCTATCAGCCCGTGGATGAGAACAGTTCCACCTATGAGTACATGGTTGCGCTGGAACTCAACGATTCCGGCAAAAAGGCGTTCTCCGACGCCACCAAGGAGCAGGCCGGTAAGGGTACCATCTCCATCTGGCTGGACGATCAGATGATCTCCAACCCCTCTGTTAATAACCACATTGCCGACGGCCAGGCGGTCATCACCGGTTCCGCCACCTTCGAGGAGGCCAAGAATCTGGCTGACCTGATCACCTCCGGCGCTCTGCCCTTCGAGATCGAGGCTAAGAGTCTGGGCTCCACCTCTCCCACCATGGGTAGCAACGCTTTGTCCGCCATGGGTATCGCGGGTATCATCGCTATGATCGCCGTGTGCGTGATGATGATCGTCATTTATCGTCTGCCCGGTGTGGTGGCCGCCATTGCTCTGTGCGGCCAGATGGCGCTGACCGTAGCCGCTATCTCCGGCTACTTCGGTATCTTCAACAGCTTCACCATGACCCTGCCCGGTGTGGCCGGTCTGATCCTGTCCATCGGTATCGGTGTGGACTGTAATGTTATCACTGCCGAGGCGGTGCGCGACGAGCTGCGTGCCGGCAAGACCATTGACGGTGCCATCCGTTCCGGCTCCAAGAACTCCTTCTGGGCCATCTTCGACGGTAACATCACCGTGTTGATCGTGGCGGCGGTTCTGATGGGTGTCTTCGGCTCTGCCAACGGCATTTTCGGTTGGCTGTTCAGCTGGCTGCCCGTTTCCGCCACCGGTTCGGTGTATTCCTTCGGTTACACTCTGATCATCGGCGTTGTCACCAACTTTGTGATGGGTCTGTGGGCGTCCCGCTTGATGCTCCGCTCCATCTCCCGCCTGAAGATCTTCCGCAATCCTTGGTTCTATGGAGGTGAGCGCGCATGAAAAACTTTAACTTTGTAAGCAACCTTAAGCGCGCCCTGATCATCTCCCTGGCGATTATATTGGTGGGTGTGGCGGTCAATGTGATCGTCGGCACTAAGCTGGATATCTCCTTCAAGGGCGGTACCCAGATCCGATACAGCTATGAGACCGCTCCCGATATGGACAAGATGACTGAGATCGCTCAGGCTGAGCTGGGAAAGGATGCCACGCTGATTACGGACGAGGTCAACAGCACCACGGTCGTGACCATTAAGTTGCCCGGTGAAGTATCCACCGAGCAGAAGCAGGCTATGGACGACAAGATCCAGAAGGAGTTTAAGGACAACAAGATGGAGATCTTCAGCTCCAACACCCTGTCCGCTTCTATGGGTGCTAAGTTCCTGCTCCGTTGTATGTTGGCGCTGGCTTTGGCGGCGGTTCTGTTGTTGCTGTATGTTGGCTTCCGCTTCCGCAACACCGGCGGTTTTCCCGCCGGTGCCTCTGCCCTGATCGCGTTGTTGCACGACCTGCTGATCGTGTATTTCTCCTTCGTGATCTTCGGTATCGAGCTCAACGACAACTTCGTGGCGGTTATGTTGACCATCTTGGGTTACTCGCTGAACGATACCATCGTTATCTTCGACCGTATCCGTGCTCTGCGCCGTCGTTCTGATGCGCCTTTGGCAGAGGTCGTTAACGAATCCCTGCATCACGTGCTGCGCCGTACCATCGTCACCACGGCCACCACTTGCTTGGCCATTCTGGCGGTGCTGGTGGTTGCACTGGTGATGCACGTGGACTCCATCATCAGCTTCGCTTTGCCGATGCTGCTGGGTTCCATCTCCGGTTCCTACTCCTCTCTGTTCCTGTCCGGCCCCATTTGGGTACGTTGGATGGAGCGCAAAGAGGCCAAGGCCGCCAAGAAATAAGTGTTCTTTGGACCGCCGACAGTTTGCTGTCGGCGGTTTTTTTGTTTATTTATGAGAGAAATCAAGGAAAATCAAAAAAAATCGGATTTTACCCTTGCATTTTTCGTCGGGATGTGGTATAGTCTATCCGTTAATCTATGAATTCCCGAAAGAGGTGACAAGAATGAAAGAGAGCATCCATCCCAATTACGAGCAGACCACCATCACCTGTGCCTGCGGTAATGTGATCGCGACCGGCTCTACCAAGAAGGACATCCGCGTGGAAATTTGTTCCAAGTGCCATCCTTTCTTCACCGGTAAGCAGAAGCTGAACGATGCCGGCGGCCGTGTGGACCGTTTCAACAAGCGTTTTGGTCTGGGCAAATAAGTGTAACCTTAGGATGGCAGTGCATTTAGTATGCACTGCCATTTCTCTTTCCCTTAATCGAAGGACGGAGGTGTTTGTATGCCCCAAAAGAATTATCTCACCATCGCCAAGGCGGCGGTGGACGAGTTTGTGGAGAAGAAGTCTCGATTCATTGGCGCCATTCAACCTGTCACCACCGAGGAGGAGGCGCTGACCTTCATCCGCGCCCGCCAGAAGCAGTATTGGGATGCCACTCACAATGTGTATGCCTATGTGTTGGATGGGGGCAATTTGTGCCGCTTTTCCGACGACGGCGAACCCCAAGGCACCGCCGGCATTCCCGTGCTGGATGTGTTGCGCAAGGAGGGGCTCACCGACTGCGCCGTGGTGGTGACCCGTTATTTCGGTGGCATTTTGCTGGGGGGCGGCGGTCTGGTTCGCGCCTATTCTCACGGCGCCAAAATCGCGGTGGACGCCGGCGGTGTGGTGGAGATGCGCCTGTGCTTGCAGGGTGAGGTGGTGTGTGATTACAGCCAATACGGTTGGGTGCCCGCCTTTTTGATGGAGCAGGGTGCCACCGTGAACGATTCCGTGTTTGAGGAAGCGGTGACCGTGCGCTTCACCCTGCCCCAAGAAGGGCGGGAGGCGCTGGTGGCGGCGCTGGTGGATCGGAGCAACGGACGACTGAGTGCCGTGTTCACCGGCGAGGAATGGGCACCTTTCCCCGTGGCGCGATAAAAGTTTAGTTTTTTTGCGATAAAAAAGAGGGTTTTTACTAAAAACCGCGTATAACAGTATAGAATGTAAAAAAAGGGGGTTCGATGATGTGGAGTGAAATCCATACCCCGTGGGAAGAGGTGGAGCGGCAGTTCCTATCGCCTTATGCCACCTTATCCGCCGAAACCAAGGGACGGCAGCGTCCCGAAGCACCCAGTCCCTATCGCACCGCCTTTCAGCGGGATCGGGATCGGGTACTGCATTGCAAATCTTTCCGCCGTTTAAAACATAAAACCCAGGTGTTTCTGGCACCGGAGGGGGATCACTACCGCACCCGCCTGACCCACACGTTGGAGGTGGCACAGATCGCCCGTACCATTGCCCGCGCCCTGCGGCTCAACGAGGACCTGACTGAGGCCATCGCCTTGGCCCACGACTTGGGACACACTCCCTTCGGCCACGCCGGCGAGCGATGCTTGGACAAGTGTGTGGAGGACGGCTTCCGTCACTACGAGCAGAGCGTGCGGGTGGTGGAGCAGTTGGAGAACACCGGTATGGGTCTCAACCTGACTTGGGAGGTGCGGGACGGTATTCTGCACCACACCAAGGGAGAGGAAGCGGCCACCCCCGAGGGACGGATCGTTCGCTGGGCGGACAAGATCGCTTATGTGAATCACGATATGGACGACGCTATCCGCGGCGGTGTGTTGCGGGAAGAGGATGTGCCCTTGGAGATCCATATGCATCTGGGGGACACCCCTGCGGCCCGCATCGACACCTTGGTGACGGCGATGATCACCGCCAGCGAGGGCGGCGAGATTCAGATGGATCCCGCGGTGGAACCCTATTTCTGGGACCTGCACAGCTATATGTACGACTACTTGTACCTGAACTCCAAGGCCAAGACCGAGGAGAGCAAGGTGGCGGGTATGCTGTCGGCTCTGTTTGAATACTATGTGCAAAATCCCGACAAGCTGCCCGACGAATATGCGTTAGTGCGGGAGCGTGACGGCACCCGTCGGGCGGTGTGCGATTACATTGCCGGTATGACGGACAATTTTGCCTTGGAAATGTATCACGAGTTATATATACCCCGCGGCTGGGCTATGACCCCGCGATAATGTTAGAAAGGAGGCGACACCGTGGCGTTGCCGGAGAGCTTTTTGCAAGAACTGTTAGCCAAAAACGATATTGAGAGTGTCGCCTCGTCTTACGTGTCTTTTAAGCGGCGAGGGCGCAACTTAGTGGGTCTGTGCCCCTTCCACGGAGAGAAGACGGCTTCTTTCAACCTGTATCCCGAGACATCGTCCTTCTATTGCTTCGGATGCGGTGCGGGCGGTGACGTGATCACCTTTATTAAGCGCATCGAGAATCTGGATTATATCGACGCCATCAAGTTTCTGGCGGATCGCAGCGGCATGAAGATGCCGGAGCAGCGCAATGAAAACGACCAGACCTCCCGCCTGCGGATGCGCATTTTGGAGGCCAACCGAGAGGCGGCGCGGCTGTATCACGCGGCTCTGTACCGACCGGAGGGACAGATGGCGCTGGACTACTATCATCAGCGAGGCTATACCGATGCCACCATCAAGCATTTCGGCTTGGGTTATGCGCCGGCCGGCTGGGATTATCTGTTAAAAGGTCTGCGTGCCAAAGGCTTTAAGGACGAAGAACTGGTGGCGGCCTTCTTGGCGGCCCGCGGCCGCAACGGCGGCACCTACGACGTGTTCCGCAATCGGGTGATGATCCCCATCATCGATATACGGGGCAATGTGGTGGGCTTCGGCGGTCGTGTGCTGGACGACAGCAAGCCAAAATATATCAACACCGAGAGCACCTTGGCATTCAGTAAAAGCCGCAATTTGTTTGCCCTTAACTTTGCCAAGAACGAGGGTAGGGAACTGAATCTGTGCGAAGGCTATATGGACGTCATCGCCATGCATCAGGCGGGATTTACCAACACGGTGGCGGCGCTGGGCACCTCCTTCCCCGAGGAGCAGATGCAGCTCATCGCCCGTTATGCGGATCGGATCAATCTGATCTTCGATGCGGACGGAGCGGGACAAAAGGCCACCCGCCGCGCCATTGAGAATCTGCGACGCACCGGTTTGGACGTGCGGGTGGTGACCATCCCCGACGGTAAGGATCCCGACGAGTTTATTCATAAGAATGGCGCCGCCGCTTTTAAGCTCCTGTTGGAGCGGGCGGCCAATGCGGTGGAGCACCGACTGTTGGAGATCGGCAAGAGCCATAATGTGCTCACCGCCGAGGGCAAACTGGCCTATTACGGCGAGGCCGCCAAGGTGTTGGCGGAGCTGGACAGTCCCGTGGAGAGGGATCTCTATGCGGGACGGCTCAGCGAGCTCTTGTCCGTGTCCAAGGACGCGATTTTGTTAGAGGTGGACAACCTCCGCAAGAAGAAACGGCGGCAGGAGGTACGGTATCAACTACCCAACCTGATGCGCAAAGAGGCCAGAGAATTGCAACAAGTCAATCCCGATGCAGTGCGCTTTACCCGTGCCGCCAGCGCGGAGGAGGGGCTCATCGGCACCCTTATCCTGCACCCCGACTACATCCGTCAGGTGCGGCAGGTATTGGCGCCGGAGCAGATCGTCACCGCCTTCAACCGTGGGCTGTACGCTCATCTGTTGGAGCGGGAGCGGCAAGGACTGATGGTGGAGCTGGCCTTCCTCTCCGCCAATTACGATGAGGAGGCAATGGCCTATATCGCCCGTATGGTGAGCGAGGCCAAGGAGCACACCGTGACCCCCGAAGAGGTGCTGCGGCTGGCAGCGGTCATTCGGGAGGAGAACACGTTACGCACTATGCAGGATCCCACGGGCCTGGCGGACAGTGACATCCAGGATATGCTGGATGCCATCCGCGCCCGGAAACAAGATAAATAAGCCATAAACAGAAAGGATGAACTCATTATGAGCAAAAAAGAGAACGGACAGGCACAGGAGCCGATGATGGATCAGGAGGCGCTCAGCGCCGCGGCGGATCTGTTCTTGGCAGAGCACGCGCCGGTCAAAAAGGATAAGTCCACCCTCATCAGCGATCTGGTGGAGTTGGGTCGCAGCAAGGGCAAGCTCACGGCACAGGAAATTATGGATGCCATGGAGCAGTTTGACTTCGACCCTGAGCAGATGGACAAGCTGTATGAGCAGCTGGAGGCTCATAGCATTGAGGTCATCGACGATTTTGCTACCGTAGAACTGGATAATCTGGAGTTTACGCTGGAGACGCAGGAAACGGAGGAGACCGAGGAGCCTGCGGTGACCGAGCAGGTGGCCATTGACGATCCCGTTAAGGTGTACCTCAAAGAGATCGGTCGTGTGCCGCTGCTGACCCCCGAGGAGGAGACGGCGCTGGCCATGCGCATCATTGAGGGCGACGATGCGGCCAAGAAGCGTTTGTCTGAGGCCAACCTGCGTCTGGTGGTCAGCATCGCCAAGCGGTACGTGGGCCGCGGTATGCAGTTCCTGGATCTGATCCAGGAGGGCAATCTGGGTCTTATCAAGGCGGTGGAGAAGTTCGATTACACTAAGGGCTTTAAGTTCTCCACCTATGCCACTTGGTGGATCCGTCAGGCCATCACCCGCGCCATCGCGGATCAGGCCCGTACCATCCGCATCCCCGTGCATATGGTGGAGACCATCAACAAGGTGAAGAAGGTGTCCAGCCAGCTCTTGCACAAGAACGGTCATGAGCCCACTGCCGAGGAGATCGCCACGGAACTGGCCATGCCGGTGGACAAGGTCCGCGAGATCATGCGGGTCGCCCAGGAGCCGGTGTCTCTGGAAACTCCCATCGGTGAGGAGGAGGACAGCCACTTGGGTGACTTCATCCCCGATGACGATGCCCCCGCGCCGGCGGACGCCGCCTCCCACACCCTGCTCAAAGAGCAGTTGGATGAGGTGCTCCAATCTCTGACCGATCGGGAGGCCAAGGTGCTTCGTCTGCGGTTCGGCTTGGAGGACGGTCGTCCCCGTACCCTGGAAGAGGTGGGCAAGGAGTTTGATGTGACCCGTGAGCGTATCCGCCAGATCGAGGCTAAGGCTCTGCGGAAGCTCCGTCACCCCAGCCGTAGTAAAAAACTGAAGGATTTCTTGGATTAATGAGAGAAGCCGCCGTGTCGTCTGACACGGCGGCTTTACCTATTAGTTGCCTTGATTGGCGGAATAGACATCCGCTACTTCGCTGATGGTGATAAAGGCGGAGGGATCAATATCGTGGACCAATTCCTTCATACGGGTGACCTGAAAACGGTTGACGATGAAGTAGATCATGGTTTTGGGGGCGTAAGAATAGCCTCCGCGTGCTTCGATACGGGTGGTACCGGTTTCGAAGGTGGCGGATAGAGCCGCGCATACTTCTTGGGCTTTTACCGTGATGATGATAGCGCATTTGGAACGGTCGAAGCCTTCCACCACAAAGTCAATGGTTTTAACACCGGCAGCATAAGCGATGATGGAGTAGAGGGGCAGGATCCAGTCCTGTTGCCAAAAGCCGCAGACAATGTATAGGATCAGGTTATACCCCATCACAAAGGTGCCCACCGAGATCCCTACGCGTTTTGCAAAGATCACAGCCATGATTTCAATACCGTCCATAGCACCGCCGCCGCGAATGGCCAAGCCGCTGCCCACACCGGAGATCAGACCGCCGAACAGGGCGCACAGCAACAGATCCTGTTTCGCCAGCGGTGAGGCGATGGCCACATCAATAGGCAACACATCGGTAATAAGCCACGCAAACAAAGAATAAACAGCCACCGTGTAGATGGCATAGACGGTGAAGGTGGCGCCCTGCTTTTTCAATCCGTAGAGAAACAAGGGAATATTCAATAGCAGCAGAAAAACGGACAGGGACAAAGGGGTGACTTGATCCAGCAGCATAGATGTGCCGGAGATACCGCTGTCGTAAAGATCCACGGGATTGAGGAATACCGTAATTCCAAAAGCGTTAACGATACCGGCCAGCGACAACATCATCATATTTTTCAGTTTAATATGTTTAACAAATGAAAAAGTGCGCATAGTCTACTCCTTTGCCGTAGGTTTTGCGGACAGGATCAATATAGGTAGATGGGGCGGATTGTTCACCCGCCAAGGTAGAGAGCTGTTGCCCAGACCGCGGCTCACCACCATACGGGTGTCCCCTTCCGTATATACACCGTGGGTATAACGGGGAAAAAAGCCTTGATCCGGCGCGAACAATGAGTGGTGTCCCACTCGCACATGACCGCCGTGGGCGTGGCCGCAGATGACCAGCTCCCAGCCCGCCTGTCGGTAGTAGGGCATATATTCGGGTCGGTGGGCCAGCACAATAGCGGGTTGGTCGGTCACTGTCAGGGGAGCGGGTCGTTTGCGCCCCATACCGTACAGACGCAAGGTGGCGTCGTCTTTGTGCCAATCGGCATAGCTGTCGCACAGATAGTGAACACCGCACTCGGTGAGGATCTGCCCGTACAAGGGCTCCCGATCCAGCCGCCATTCGTGGTTACCCGGTACGGCGAAGCAGGGAGCAATGGTGACCAGTTCCTTTGCCAGGCGCCGCAGACCATCGGCATCGAAATCCGTGTAGCTGTTGGTCAGATCCCCCGGCAGAAAGATAGCATCCGGCTGCTGCAACCGCAAACAGCGGAGCAGACGGGGAAGCGCCACTAACTGATCCGGCAGATGCACGTCCGCCACCACCGCCACCCGCGCCAGATGAAAGGCGGGGGGCAGACCGGAGCAGGTGAGGGGTACCGCTTCCACGTCGATGGAATGATCCACCCGATCGAGGGACAGCAGCCCGTGGATGATCCGCTTGGTCAGACTGGGTCGTTCATACATAGCGGCACCTCCTCAATTTTGCTGTAAGGCGGAGAAATTACTCGTTGGTCTCTGTCGCGGGAGTCGTTTCCTCGACGGCAGGCTCTTCGATAGCGACCGGTTCTTCCACAGGCTGTGCCACGGCGTCTTTCGCCACGACGGGGTTCTTTTTCAGCACCGTTACATACAGGGCAATATAGCCGCCGATACACAGCAACGCCAGACCCAACACCAGGAACATACGCACGCTCAGACCGGTGGTATACACAGACACGGTGGCATCTAATACAGGGGTCAATCCCTGTGCTATCTCATTGAGCAGGCCGGTGACGAGGACAGAGCCGATGGCGGCATTGATGGCGACCAACAGCAAACCTCCCAGCAGCAGATCAATACCTATCCACAGCAGACCGCCGAAGCGGTAGTAGCGCAGCAGATACACCAGTGCCGCCATAAGCAGGCACACACCCACGGCGATCCAGAGAATAGTGGGATCGGTTGCTTTCTGCACCGTTTCCAACACACCGGATTCCACCACCGGCTGAATCACCTCGTGGGGGGTGGGGAGCGATTCCACCAGTTTATCCGCTTGGGAGTCAAAGGCTTCGGTAATCATTTCTTTGAGTTCTTCTTTTTTGTCGGTCTCACCGGTCATTTTCACCGCGATATCCGCAATTTCTTCAAGGTTGTTTCCTACGATCTCTTTGAGCTTATCAGAGGTGAGTCCGGCTGTGACTTCTTTGCCCATCAGCAGATCGGCCATATCCTGTGTGTAGATCTCCACCACCTCTTTGCAGGCATCGCTCTGCAACAGACCGGTGACCGCCTCGGTGGACAGACCCAATTCTTCGATGTTTTCCTTAACGGTATCGTTCTCGGTGATAAGAGTTTCGGGGTTGAACTCTTCTACTACGTTGTTGATGATGGTCTGTGTGACCTGCACCATCTTCTCTTTGGTGATCAATGTGGTGACAGAGGAATACAGTGCGGAGGCTACCACGGTCACTACCAGTACAATGCTGAGAAGAACGGCGAAAAAGCCGGTAAAGAAATTGACGGCGGGATGACGCCGACGGGACAGACGCTCCTTCATAACAAAACACCTCTTACTTATTTTGTCGTATGCTAACACTTATATTAGCATAAATATGTGGGATAGGCAATGCTTTTTTTATTTTGTGGTTGTGTTATGGGGCAATCTGTGTTATAATGAATACGATTATGGGATAAGATGTCCCGTGAATAGGATACAGGAGGGATTTTTTATGACGGATATTACGGCAAAATATGATCTGTGGTGTCAGCGCGCTACCGAGGATGCGGACGTGGTGGCCGAACTGGCTTCCGTAGCCGGTCAGGATGCGGAGATCCGCGACCGTTTCTATCGGGAACTGGCCTTCGGCACCGGCGGTCTGCGGGGTGTCATCGGCGCCGGCTCCAATCGGATGAACATTTACACGGTGCGTAAGGCTACCCAAGGTCTGGCCAATTATCTCAACGACCGTTATGAGAACTCTACGGTAGCGGTGTCCTTTGACTCCCGTATTAAATCCGACGTGTTTGCCCGTGAGGCGGCCCGCGTATTGGCGGCGGCCGGTATCACGGTGCATCTGTTCCCCCAGCTGGAGCCTACCCCTGTGCTCAGCTATGCGGTGCGGTATTATGCCTGTCAGGCAGGCATTATGGTGACCGCCAGTCACAACCCCGCCAAGTATAACGGCTATAAGTGCTACGGTCCCGACGGCTGTCAGATGACCGATGACGACGCCAACGATGTGACCTCCTTCATTCAGAAGGTGGATCTGTTCGAGGACGTGCAGGTAGCGGACTTTGATGAGGCGGTAGCCAAGGGGCTCATCCGCATCATTGGGGACGAACTGTTGGAGAGCTACACCGAGAAGGTGTTGGAGCAGCAGGTCAACCCCGGCATCACTGCTGAGGCGGGTCTGCGCCTGGTGTATACCCCCCTCAACGGTACCGGCAATCTGCCGGTGCGGGAGACCTTGCGCCGCGTGGGCATTAAAGATCTGACCGTGGTGCCGGAGCAGGAACTGCCGGACGGCAACTTCCCCACCGCCCCCTTCCCGAATCCTGAGATCCGACAGGCCTTCGAGTGCGCGCTGAACTTGGCGAAATCTATGGAAGAGCCCGCCGACCTGTTGCTGGCCACCGACCCCGACTGTGACCGTGTCGGCATTGCTGTGTGGGACGGCGAGGATTATACCCTTATGTCCGGTAACGAGGTAGGCTGTCTGTTGCTGGATTACGTGGTGTCCTGCCGCAAGGCAAACGGCACTCTGCCCGCCGATCCCGTGGTCATCAAGACCATTGTCACCACCAATCTGGCTCAGTCCATTGCCAAGAAATACGATTGCGAGCTCCGCGACCTGCTGACCGGCTTCAAGTACATCGGCGAGCAGATCGGCTTCTTGGAGAAAGAGGGTCGCGCGGACCGCTATGTCATCGGCTTTGAAGAGAGTTACGGCTATCTGGCTGGCTCTTACGTCCGTGATAAGGACGCGGTGGTGGCCTCTATGCTGATCGTGGAGATGGCCTCTTACTACCGCAAGCAGGGCATCACGTTGCTCAAACGGATGGAGCAGCTCTATCAGGAGCATGGCTTCTACCGCAACGCGCTGGTGAACGTGGCCTTTGAGGGTGAGCAGGGTATGCTGGATATGGAGCGCCTGATGAGCAGCCTGCGGACCAATCCGCCCAAGGAGATCGCGGGTCTGCGGGTGCTGGCCTGTGCCGACTACGGCGAGCGGGTACGCACTGATCTGGTGACCGGTGATCGGGAGCCCCTGACCCTGCCCCGTTCCAATGTGCTGTCCTACACCTTGGAGGGTGGCGCCGGACTCATCATCCGTCCTTCCGGCACCGAGCCTAAGGTGAAGGCCTATATCACCGCCATCGGCGACAGCATCGCCGCCGCCGCGGAACTGGAAGCAGTCCTCTGCCGTGAGGCCGAGGCTATTATGAAGGGCTAAGAACATAAGAAAAAAGGGAAGACTCTTACCGAGTCAGGCGTTCTTTTAGCGGGTCAGCCATCCTTGTTGGTCGTAATAGCGCAGGAGCAGGCGCACCACCTGTCCGTAGCTGAACACGCCTTCTTCCACACCGTTGACCTTAATGAAAGTGTCGTTGAGTTCTTGAGATTTGTCCTGTGTGGGCCCCTCAAACTGTTTCCAGTATGTCCTTTGCTTGTTGAGGTCTCGCCGCACTCCGTCGGAGCAGTATGTGATCACTTCTTTATAGAGGTCTTTGTCATAGCTGTACAGGGCGTTGTTGCAATAATTCATCGCCAATAGGTAACCGGAATAGAGGTAGTCCGGGTCACCGCTGTGGACACAGGCCAGATAACCGAGAAAGTTGCACTCGTCCTCCTTAGCAAATCCGGCGGTGTGGGCGATTTCATGGGTAGCGGTATGCCCGATTTCTGCGGGTGTGATGTCCACATTCACACTGGATTCCCCCAGCCAGGGGCAGTACACACCGGTGTAGCCGGTATAGGACCACAGGTGGGAGAGCGCCACCGGTTTTACCTGCCACACCGCGGCGCGCAGATAGGGATACTCATCTTTTAGTGCCCGATAACCATCATCCGCTTTTCGCAAGGTCTTATACAGTCCATCCGAAAGAATCATACATCCGTCCTCGTCCTCTGCCACCTGCTCACGGGCAGCCGAGGCTTTGATAGCCAGATCTATGGCTACCTCTTGGAGCTGTTCTGCGGTGTATTCCTTTTCGGGCAGATCCATCAGCCTAGTGATGGAATAACGGGAGAAGTTGGCACCGTTCATCACCATATAGACCAGCATCGCCATGGTAAGACCCAGTGTCACGGTGCGCAGTCCCCGCCGCAGGATGCGGCCGCGCTGTTCGGGTCGGCGACACATCCGTGCGATCCATAGGGTGATCACCACGGGGATGGCGGGGATGCCCAGCACCACCGCCGCTTCGGTGAGGGAGAAGGGAATGAGAGAGACCAGCCATTCCACGGGAAAGGCCACTACGCGGAACAGTCCGCGGGCAAAGACCCACTCCGCTACCCACGGCAGATGAGGCAGCGACACATAGAGGAGGACAGCGATCACCGCCGGTAGCAGGCACCACAGCCACTTTATCCATTCGGGTGCTTCTTTCTTTTTCAGTTTCATTGTATGTTTCCTTTCTTAGTGATATAGAAACAAAAAGAGGGCGCGAAACCTCATTTCGACACCCCAACAAATCTATTATAACACAGAACCCTGTCAAGGTGGTAGTAGAAAATTTGCAAAAAAAATTGGGCATTTTGTGCATAGACAAAAGCACTTGCCTTCGTGTATACTGTGACCAGAGGAAGAAATAAAAACACCAAATAACCATGAAGAAGATGGTCAAGAAAGGGGACTGATTCCAATGGCATCTGTAGAAACTCCGCCCAACTCGCAAATGAAAATTGATGTAGAAGGGAATGAGTCCAAAGGTTTAGTTAATTGACGTTCCGACCAAAAATCATTGGAAGGGAATGAGATCCGAGATCTAGTACAGTAAGAATCACCATACTAAGTAAGAAGGAACGGTAAGGACCGATGCACAAATAAGTTTGTGACACTATGTAAGTAGGATAAACCGTGACCGTATTAAGGTGAAGACCAATGTACAAATAATCTTGTTTCATCGGCAAAAACCGATGAGTAAAAACCGAAAATAAATAACACACCGCCGAACAGCGTCCCTGTTCGGCGGTTTTCTTTTTCACATAAACAGGCGGGATACAATTTGCACCACTCCGCACAGCAGCACCCCCACCGCGGTGGGAAGCGCCGCAGCGAAGGCCGTTTGCCTCAGAGACTTTGTCTCCCGATAGACGGTGATGAGGGTGGTGGAGCAGGGCCAATGGAACAGAGAAAACAGGATGACGCACAGGGCGGTGACGGGGGTCCATCCCGCGGCGGTGAGGATAGAGTGCAGTTGGGCGGCGTGAGGCAGTCCCATCATGGCGTCGGTGGAGGTATACATCATCACCGCCAAGGGGAGCACCACTTCGTTGGCGGGCAATCCCAGAATAAAGGCCAACAGCAGCACCCCGTCCATCCCCAACGCCCTCCCCACAGGGTCCAGCCAGCCCGCCAACCATTGGAGGAGGGACATCTCTCCCACCTGCCAATAGGACAGTCCCCAGATGATCAGTCCCGCAGGGGCGGCCACCATGGCCGCCCGTCCCAGTACGAACAAGGTGCGATCCAGCACCGAGCGTACAAGGATCTGCCCCACTTGGGGCGGTCGGTAGGGGGGGAGCTCCAAGGCGAAAAAGGACGGTGTTCCCCGAAAGAGGGTGCGGCTGAGCAGTTTCGTCACGTCCAAGGTCACTACCACGCTCAGCAGGAGAAATCCCGTGAGCCATAGAGCGGACAGTAGGGTGTTTTCGCCCACCCCCACAAAGAACACCGAGATGAGCAGAAGCAGGGTGGGGAATCGCCCGTTGCAGGGGACAAAACTGTTGGTGAGCGTCGCCAATTTCCGCTCCCGCGGGGAATCAATGATACGGCACCCCACCACACCGGCGGCATTACATCCAAACCCCATACACATAGTCAGCGCTTGCTTGCCGCAGGCGCCGCAACGGGCAAAGGGGCGATCCAGATTATAGGCCAAACGGGGCAGATAACCCACGTCCTCCAACAAGGTGAACAAGGGAAAAAAGATCGCCATGGGGGGAAGCATCACCGCCACCACGGTGGCTAACATTTGATAGGCACCGGTAATCAAGGCATCGTGCAGCCAGGCGGGAGCGTTCATTGCCCGAAACCAGGCGGATAACCCCTCCTCCACCCAAGACAGTGCCTGCTGTAAGGGAGCGGACAGTCCGTTGGCTCCCTTGACCGTCAACCAGAGGATCCCCAACAAGAACACCAGCATCAAGGGGTATCCCCAAATACGGTGGGTGAGCAGGCGGTCTATACGACGGTCGGTGGCATCGGCGGGCCGCGGGTGGTCCTCCCGTACCACGTGACGGCAGATCCGTCGGGCGGTGGTGTCCACGGCGCAGGCAAGTGCGTCATGCATTTGGTCGGCGGTGAACCCCTCGGCGGACAACTTGGTCTGTTCCTCTGCCACCGCTTGGTATAATGCAGAGTTCATCCGTTCGGGGAAGGGATCCGTTCCCTCCAACAAACGGAGCGCCAGCCAGCGAGCGGTCACTGTCCCACGGGTCACCTCTCCCAACTGAGGTGCCAGCACAGCCACGCTTTGCTCAATGGCGGACGGGTACAGCACGGGGGCGGGTGGTGCCGCAGACGGGGCGGCCAGGTGCTTCGTCAGGGTCTCTTTCAGCGGCTCCAAGGTCGCTTTTCGCCGGGCGGTGACCGCCACCACGGGGCGGTGCAGCTGTCGCGCCAATCGCTCCGCATCGGGGAGGCGGTGGCGCCGTCGCGCCTCGTCCATCAGGTTCAGGCACAGCAGGACTGAATGTCCCATCTCCATCACTTGCAGAGCCAGCGCTACCCCTCGATCGGGGTTGGAGGCATCGCATACCACCATCACCGCCTCTGCTTCGCCGCCGCAAAGATAGCTTCGTGCCACCTCTTCTTCCGCCGAGTGGGTCAGGAGGGAATAGGTGCCCGGCAGATCCACAAGGCGCAAGCGGGAGCCCCCGATCTGGCTGTATCCTACGGCGGTGGCAACCGTTTTTCCCGACCAGTTCCCCGTGTGTTGGCGCAGACCGGTCAGGGCGTTAAAGAGGGTGCTCTTGCCCACGTTGGGGTGCCCTGCCAGCGCCACCGTGTGCTGTGCCGAGGCAGGGTCATTCTTTCGACGGAAGCGTGCCATAGTCAGCCTCCTCTTCGATGGGATAGACCCACACCTGCGCCGCATCCTGACGGCGCAGGGCGATGACGGTCTGCCGCATCCGATAGGCGGTCGGGTCTCCGTGAGGGGAACGTCCCACACAGCCCACGGGACTGTGGGGCGTTAGTCCCAGATCCAACAGACGGCGGCGCATCGCCCCCACCGAATCCAGTTGACACACCAGTCCGCACCCGCCCACGGGCAGGTCGCATAGAGGGATCCTGTGCATCGGTATCAGCTCCTTCAAAAAACGGTTGCTTATTCCAAGATATGCATTTCTCTTCGCCGAGGTGTATGTTTTTTGATGCTGGAATCATTTACTCTGTAAACTTTCTGTTCGTTTATGACTATATTACAATTATCACCCAAAACTTTGTTAGTGTTGTCAATTGAACACATACCCGTGTTCCTGTATAATGAAATTGTGAAATTGTTTTTTGCGTTTATCGAAAAAATGTAACCAAGCGGTATGCTTTTCCGTGTATATAGATGAAAAGGTGCTTTTTTCACTGTTGGTCACAATTATATGTTTTCTTTCGTTATAATGTATGTAGCCTAATTACGGGGAGGTAGGTCCAATGGCTCGTAACACTTTTTTGAGCAATTAGAAGTGTGTAAATACGAAAGGAGATACCTATGAAAAAACAGAATATGTTAGGTGATTATTCTATGCAACTATATCATGGCGAGGGGGACGAGTGATGAAAGTAATAAGGGCTTTAGGTTTTGCGCTCGGTTTAAACATGATTCTGCTCACCGCCTGCGGGCAGACGCCGCAGGTGCCGGAAGAGTCCGCTTTGCCGGACACGTCTGTCTCCACCACGGAAAGCACGACCACCACGGTAGAAAAAACCACTACAACCACAGAAGAAACGACCACCACAACGACCACCACCGCGAAGCCGACGACAACGGCTACTACCACAACCACCACGGTGACGCCGACCACAACCACCACGGTGACGCCGACCACAACTACGGCAACGATGTCGGAGCTCGCCACGACAGTGGCATCCACTACTTATACTACCAAAACCACAACCGTGAACCCAGCTGACGAGCCGCCGCAGGAAAAGCGCCAATTCCGCTATACCTTCGACGGACAGGATATTCTGTTTTCCTATATTGGTGTTTCCTATACTGGTGGTTTCATTGAGGCACGAAAACTGTTGTGGTGCTACGAGGGAACCGCTAATACCGGTGAAAAGTTGACCGCCAATGTATCCGCAAAAAAGGGTTATGTACAATCCGTTTACTATGAAGAAGAATTATCCGGCAACCGAGGGACCTTTGAAGACTCGGAAGGCCGCCAAATGCTTCTGGCGAAAATGCCGGACGTAGAAGAAGTTCAAACGGTAAGCAACTTTATGGGTTCAGGTGAATATAAACCCGGCTACAAAATGCCGCTTCCCTTTCTGCAAGCTGCCGTCGGTCTGACTGACCAGAAGATAAACGTGTCGTGCTATTGGAAGGGTGCTTTGTACAACGGTGTCTTCCGCATTACGGGCTATTCTGTAAAAGAAGATCAGAATAAAAACCCAACAGTTGTAGAAGAAGGCACACTGGATTTCTTGTATCCTCAGTGGGTATAATCAACCGATTCATTCGGCAGCCCTCCCGTTTATGCAAACGGGAGGGCTGTTTTTTGTATATGAAAAGCGGGGGATGTCGGGTGACATCCGCCGCTTTGGCTTGTATGTATTCGATTATACCGCGCCCTGGGCCAGCATGGCCTCGGCGACCTTCTCGAAGCCGGCCAGGTTGGCACCGGCCACCAGATCGCCCTTCATGCCGTATTTCTCAGCGGCCTTGTAGGAGTTCCAGTAGATGTTATACATGATCTGTTTTAGCTTAGCATCCACTTCCTCCGCGGTCCAGCTGTACCGCCACGTGGGTGCCGACACCGACGTGCCCGCCGGCGACCTGGGCGTGGGTGCCCGAGAGATCGGCTATATGTTCGGCCAGTATAAGCGCCTGGTTAACCGCTATGAGGGCGTGCTGACCGGTAAGGGTCTGTCCTACGGCGGTTCTCTGATCCGTCCCGAGGCCACCGGCTTCGGCGCGGTGTATTACACCGATGAGATGCTCAAATCCTTCGGCGACACCATCAAGGGCAAGACCTTCGCCATCTCCGGCTTCGGCAACGTGGCCTGGGGTACCGCTATGAAGGTGGCTGAACTGGGCGGTAAGGTGGTCACCATCTCCGGTCCCGACGGCTATGTTTACGACGAGGAGGGTGTCACCACCGAGGAGAAGTTCAACTTTATGTTGGAGATGCGCGCCTCCGGTCGCGACAAGGTCAAGGACTATGCCGACAAGTTCGGTGTGCCCTATTTCGAGGGTCAGAAGCCCTGGGGCACCAAGGCAGACATCATTATGCCCTGCGCCACCCAGAACGAGGTGGGCATGGCCGAG
>JAZOWI010000077.1:0-14009 GCA_045659145.1 Acutalibacteraceae bacterium
TTCCTGGTGCAGGAGATCAACCGAGAAACCAACACCATCGGCTCCAAGTGTAGTGCCTTGGATCTGACCCGTATCGTGGTGGACATCAAGGCGGAGATCGAGAAGATCCGCGAGCAGATCCAGAACATTGAATAAGGCGCGGGAGGAAACCCAATGAAACTGATTAACATAGGCTTCGGCAATATGGTGGCGGCGGGACGGCTCATCGCCATCGTCAGCCCCGAATCGGCGCCCATCAAGCGCATTATTCAGGACGCCAAGGACCGTGGCACCTTGATCGATGCCACCTATGGTCGCCGCACCCGCGCAGTGCTGGTGATGGACAGCGAGCACGTCATTCTGTCTGCGGTGCAACCGGAGACGGTGGCCAACCGTATGACGGATGACGGGGAGGAGGATACCGATGAACAGTAAGAAAGGTCTGCTGATCGCTCTTTCCGGTCCCTCCGGCTCCGGTAAGGGCACCATTGTGAAGAGCCTGTTATCCCAGCGGGACGACACGGTGCTGTCTGTGTCCATGACCACCCGTCCACCCCGCCCCGGTGAAATTGACGGCGTGCATTATTATTTCTGCACGCGGGAGGAGTTCGAGCAGGTCATCCGTGAGGATGGCTTTCTCGAATATGCCGAATACAACGGCAATTATTACGGCACCCCTGAGGCACCCATTCGTCGGTTGCTCAGTGAGGGGAAGAATGTGATCTTGGAGATCGAGGTGCAGGGCGCCGAGAAGGTGATGGATCACCGCTCGGATCTGGTCTCTGTGTTTATCACCATTCCTTCGGTGGAGGAGCTGGAGCGCCGCCTGCGCGGTCGCGGCACCGAGACCGAAGAGGTGATCCGCGGACGGCTGAAAACCGCTCAGTATGAGTTGGCGCGGGCCTTCCGTTATCAATACGTTGTGCTCAACGATGAGGTGGATCTGGCTACGGCACGGATCAACACCATCATTGATGCTGAAAGTATGCGTTATTCCCGTATGGAAAATACTATTTTGGAGGTACTGAAAGATGTTAGCACCCAATGATATTGAAGAGTTGCAGGGCAAGAACAGCCGTTACGCGGTGGTGGTGGGCGTGGCAAAGCGTGCCCGTCAGATCGCTGAGGAGGCCGAGAACAACAAGGAGATCTTGGTGGATAAGACCGTGAGTCTGGCCATCAAGGATTTCAAGGCCGGAGATTGCTCTCTGGTGGTTATTAACGATCAGGACTAATAACGAACAACAGTAAAAAAGGGGGGGGAGAAGGATGTCTGCAACAACTGTGGTGCGTATCGCTGTGGAGCAGGCCACCTTTTCCTTCGATAAGCTGTACTCCTATTTGTGGCCTGCCGCTTGCGGCGAGCCGCAGGTGGGGGTGCGGGTGCTGGTGCCCTTCGGTGGCGGCAACCGCGCCCGTCAGGGCTTGGTGATGGCGGTGGTTCAGCAGGAGAAAACGGCGGGTCTCAAGGCGGTTTCTTCCGTGCTGGATGCTCAGCCGTTACTCAGTCCCGAGATGGTGGCGCTGGCCCGGTTTATGCAGGAGCGCACCTTCTGCACCCTGTTTGACGCGGTGCGGGCCATGTTGCCCACGGGTCTGTATTGGCAGATAAGGCCGGTGATTCGTCCCGCTATGGACGTGGCCCCTGAGGTGCTGGACACCCTCACTCCCAACGAGCGGCAGATGTTGTCCTTTGTGGCGAAATGTGCCGGCGGTGTGGAGCAGGAGGTGCTGCTTAGACGTTTAGGGATGGAGGAGGATGCTCCCGCTCTGCGTCATTTGTTGGAGCTGGGCGTTCTCATTCGGTCCCAGGACGGCTTCCGTCAGGCGGGGGACGCCACGGTGCGTACCGTGCGGCTTTTGCCTCGTGATCCTGATGCGCCGGAGCCTTCTTTGACCGCCAAGCAGAAGGCGGTGCTGTCCTTGTTAGAAGACGTGGGCGCCGCCTCGGTGAAAGAGGTGTGCTATTTCGCCGGTGTCACGCCGGCAGTGGTGACCGCATTGGCCCGCAAGGAACTGGTGCAGATCTATGATGCGGAGGTGCTACGCGCCCCCTATGATCGGTCCGATGAGGAGCCGGTCATAAAGTCTCGGTGTCTCAACGACGAACAGCAGGCGGCCTTTGACCGTTTGTATGGGTTGTATGGCGCTGAGAAAGCGGCGGCGGCACTGCTGTACGGTGTCACCGGCAGCGGCAAGACCGCCGTGTATATGAACTTGATCGATAAGGTGTTGGAGGATGGCCGACAGGTCATCGTGCTGGTGCCTGAAATATCCCTGACCCCTCAGATGATGGCGCTGTTTCTCCAAAAATACGGTCGTCGGGTGGCGGTACTGCACAGCAGTCTGTCCATCGGCGAGCGGATGGATGAGTGGAAACGCATCAAGAGGGGGGAGGCCCGTATCGTGGTGGGCACCCGTTCCGCGGTGTTTGCTCCCTGCGAGGAGTTGGGTCTTATTGTGATGGACGAGGAGCAGGAGCATACCTATAAGTCCGAGTCCAATCCCCGTTACCACGCGCGGGATATTGCCCGTTTCCGTTGTGCCCATCATAAGGCGCTTCTATTGCTCACCTCGGCCACACCCTCGGTGGAGAGCTATTATGCCGCCGTCAGCGGCCGCTACGCCTTGGTGGAGCTGACCCACCGCTACGGGGATGCACAGCTTCCCACGGTGGAGGTGGTGGATCTGCGGCAGGAGGAGATCGGCGACTCGGTGCTGGGTCCCACCCTGCTGGAACGGATGAAGACCTGTCTGGAAGAGGGGCGGCAGATCATTCTGCTGCTCAACCGACGGGGATTCCATACCAACGTGTCCTGCCGTTCCTGCGGTCAGGTGCTCACCTGCCCGTCTTGTAGTATTTCGCTGACCTATCATCGCGCCAATGATCGGCTGATGTGCCATTATTGCGGACACAGCCAGCGTACTCCCGATAAGTGCCCCACCTGCGGGTCGGATAAGATCCGTTACGCAGGTCTCGGCACCCAATTGGTGGAGGAGGAACTGGCGCAGATATTCCCTACGATACCTGTGTTGCGGATGGATACGGACACCACCATGTCCCGTTCTTCCTATGAGGAGAAGTTCCGCGCCTTTGCCGAGGGGAAATACCGTATTATGATCGGTACCCAGATGGTGGCAAAGGGACTGGATTTCCCCCAGGTGGGACTGGTGGGGGTGCTGTCGGCGGATCAGTCGCTGTACAGTGATGATTACCGCAGTTACGAGACCACCTTTGCCCTGCTGACCCAGGTGATCGGCCGCGCCGGTCGCCGTCAGGAGCAGGGACTGGCGGTGGTGCAGACCTATACCCCCGACAATCCCGTGATGGAATTGGCGGCGCGGCAGGATTACACGGGTTTTTACCATTTAGAGATCACTTCGCGGCGGCTGATGCATTATCCGCCTTATGCCGATCTGTTTATGTTTGGCTTCACGGGTCAGCAGGAGCAGCGGGTACGGGCGGCGGCGGTGCGGATGCTGCAATTATTGCGTACCGCGGCCACACAGGAGGAGAATGCTTCTCTTCCGCTCATCGCATTGGATCCTACACCGGCGGCGGTGGTGCGGGTGGCGGGCAAGTATCGGTACAAGATGCTGGTCAAGGCCCGTAACACCAAGGCTATGCGGGATATGGTACGTGGACTTATGCACACCTTCTACGCGGATCCGGCGGGACGGGGCATTACGGTATATGTGGATATCAATCCGGCGTCTATGCTTTGATGCTGTGGAGAAAGGAGTCTGAATATGGCAATTCGGACCATTTTAACGGATGAAGAACCAATTTTGCATAAAGTGTGCAAGCCTGTGGAAAAATTCGATCAGCGGCTGTGGCTATTGCTGGACGATATGGCGGATACGCTGGTCAAGTCCGGCGGCGTAGGCTTGGCTGCTCCTCAGGTGGGGGTACAGCGCCGTGTGTTTATTATGGACACCGGCAACGGACTCAAAGAATGTGTCAATCCTACCATTTTGGAGCGCCGCGGCGAACAGGAGTGTGTGGAGGGTTGCTTGTCCAGTCCCGGTGAATATGGGATGATCCACCGCCCCGCCACGGTGAAATTGCAGGCGCAGAATCGGGACGGTAAATATTTCATCATTACGGTGGATGGGTTGGCGGCTCAGTGCGCCGACCACGAATGCGATCACCTGGACGGCATTTTGTTCAAGTCTAAGGTGGATCGGATGCTGGCTCCCGACGAGTTGGCGTAAGGTTGAAGGAAAGGATGGGCACGGAGATGAAAGTGATTTTTATGGGTACACCGGATTTTGCCGTGCCCAGCTTGGAGCGGTTGCTGTCGGACGGACACACGGTGTCCCTAGTGGTGTCGCAGCCCGATAAGCCGGTAGGACGCAAGCAGATCCTCACCCCGCCGGCTGTAAAGGTGTGTG
Source organism: Acutalibacteraceae bacterium (assembly GCA_045659145.1). Taxonomy (GTDB): domain Bacteria; phylum Bacillota; class Clostridia; order Oscillospirales; family Acutalibacteraceae; genus UBA5905. The sequence continues at coordinate 4,375 of JAZOWI010000077.1, forward strand.
CCTTGGCACACGATCTGCCGGTGTATCAGCCCGCTTCTATGCGCACAGAAGAAGCTTATCAGCGACTGGCGCAGGAAAAGGCGGACGCCATTATCGTGGTGGCCTACGGCAAGATCTTACCTGCCGCTATTCTGAACCTGACTCCCGGCGGATGCATCAATGTCCACGGCTCTTTGTTGCCCCGTTATCGCGGTGCGGCACCGGTGCAGTGGGCGGTGCTCAACGGCGATACCGAGGCCGGTGTCACCACCATGCTGTTGGACGAAGGGGTGGATACCGGTGCGATGCTGTTAAACCTCTCCCGTCCGCTGGATGATACCATCACCGGCGGCGAACTGTTCGATCTGCTGGCGGCGGACGGCGCGGAGCTGCTTTCCCGCACGTTGGAGGCGTTGGCGGCGGGTACCCTGACGCCCATCCCTCAGCCGGAAGAGGGCGCCTGCTACGCCTCGATGCTCAACAAGAGTATGTGCCCCTTGGACTGGAACAAGCCGGCCCGCGCCCTGCATAATCAGGTGCGGGGTATGAATCCTTGGCCGGTGGCTACCTGCTGTGTGGGTGGCAAATGTATGAAGGTGTTCGTCTCCCGCGTGGGAGGCCGCACCGCGGCACAGCCGGGCACCGTAGTGGAATGCCGTCCCCTGACGGTGGCCTGCGGTGACGGGAACACGCTGATTTTAGAGGAGATTCAGATGGAGGGGTCCCGTCGGATGGCGGCGGCCGACTATCTCTGCGGTCATCCCATCGAAATCGGCACACAACTGGGTTAACAAGAAAGGACGCAATGTAATGCCTTTTTTCTATCTGGATTATTGGTATCTCATTTTGGTGGTGCCGGCCCTGCTTATTTCGGCTTGGGCACAGGTACGGGTCAAGTCCACCTTTGCCAAATACAGTCGTATGGCGGTGAGGTGCGGAATGACCGGTGCCGCCGCCAGTGAGTATATTCAGCAGGCGAATGGTATCCGCACCGGACTGGAAGCGGTGGCGGGGTCTCTCAGCGACCACTATGACCCCCGCAACAACACCATCCGTTTGTCTTCCGAGGTGTACGGACAGTCCACTGTTGCCGCGGTGGGGGTGGCAGCCCACGAGACGGGGCACGCCCTGCAACACGCCGAGGGCTATGGCCCCGTTAAACTGCGCACCAATATGGTGCCTGTCACCAATTTCGCTTCCCGTTTATCTCCGATTCTTATCTTGGCGGGTATTCTGCTGAGTATGGATATGTTGGCTTATATCGGTATCGCCCTGTTCAGTGTGGCGACCTTGTTCCAGTTGGTGACCCTGCCGGTGGAGTTTAACGCTTCCAATCGGGCGGTGGTGGCGCTGGAAAACAGCGGTCGTTTCACCGAAGAGGAGATACAAGGGGTCAAGAAAGTGCTGACAGCGGCGGCCCTCACTTATGTGGCGGCGCTTCTGGTATCTGCGCTGAGTCTGTTGCGGCTGATCCTGCTGGTCTCCGGCAGAGGCCGCCGTAACCGATGAACGCCCGCGACGCGGCGGTCAAGGCCCTGCTGTGCGTGCAGGAGGAGGGCGGTTATTCCAACATCGTGTTGGAGGAACTGCTGTCGAGTACCTCTTTGGCCGCGCAGGACCGCGCTTTGGCGTCCCGCCAGCTGTACGGGGTCACCGAACGCCGTCTGACGCTGGATCATTTACTGAATAAGACGTCTACCACACCGGTGAAAAAGATGGATCCTGTCATCCGCGAGATATTGCGGGTGGGGGCCTATCAACTGGTGTATATGGATAAGATTCCCCCTTTTGCCGCCATTAACGAAGCGGTTCGGCAGACCCGTTCCTTTGGTGCGGGACGGTTGTCCGGCTTTGTCAACGGGGTGTTGCGCCGTGTGAGTTCTGAATGGGACGAGCTGTTGGCGCAGTTGCCGCAGACGGACAAAGGGTTGGAGATCCGCTTTTCCTTGCCCCGTGAGTGGATCCGCGCTTGGCGGGATGCTTATGGGGAAGAAGTGATGCAGGGACTGCTGGCCCATCTCAACGAGGCGCCGCCGTCCTACATTCGGGTCAACACCTTGATGACCACCGCAGAGGCACTGTGTGAGCGTTTTAAGGCTCACGGGATCACCTGCCGAGCGGTGGAAAGGTTGCCCAATGCCTACGAGGTTTCACCGGCCTCGGCATTACATACCTTACCGAAGGAATTGGAGACCCATTACTATTTCCAAGACGTGGCTTCTCAGTGGAGTTGTTTGGCCTTAGGGGCGCAACCCGATGAGAGGATTGCCGATCTGTGCGCCGCTCCCGGCGGTAAGACCATGACGGTGGCTCAGTATATGGGCAACCGTGGGGCAGTGACCGCGGGAGACATCCACGAACACAAGTGTCGGGCGTTGTCTCAGCGGGTGGAGCGCTATGGCGCCACTTGTATACAGGTGCGTCTGCGGGATGCGTCTTTGCCGCCTCCCACCGATGAATGGGGTGCCTTTGATCGGGTGCTGTGTGACGTTCCCTGCTCGGGTATGGGGGTCGTCCGCCGCAAACCCGAGATCCGCTACAAACAAGCGGAGTCCTTCTCTGATTTGCCTGCCTTGCAACTGAAAATACTGGAACAAGGGGCGGCGATGGTGCGTCCGGGTGGGGTACTGCAATATTCCACCTGCACCCTGCGACCGGAGGAGAATGAGCAGGTGACCGCCGCCTTCTTAGCGGCCCACCCTGAGTTTAAACCCCGCGCGTTACCCTTGGAGGCCTGCTTTGCCGCGTCGGGCACAGCACCCTCTCACGAGATTACATTGTTTCCCCATCTTCACGGCTCCGATGGCTTCTATATCGCCGGATTTGTGAAGGATTCTGATAACTGAGGTGTCGGTTTGTCTACTGTTGATTTGCGCTCCATGCCGTCGGAAGAACTGGCGGTACAACTGAAAGAAAAAGGCTATCCCGCCTTTCGTGCCACCCAGATCCGCCAATGGCTGGATCGGGGAGTGACGGACTTTGCGCAGATGACCAATCTGCCCAAGGATCTACGGCAGGAGCTGGCGCAGCTGTATACCGTGCCGGGTGTCACCATTGTGCGGAAGCTGGTATCCCAGATCGACGGCACCGTCAAGTATCTGTTCCGTCTGGATGACGGAGAGACGGTGGAGTCGGTGCTGATGCAGTATAAGCACGGATGGAGTCAATGCCTGTCCACTCAGGTGGGCTGTAAGATGGGATGCACCTTCTGCGCCACGGCGATGGGCGGCTTCATCCGCAATCTGTCGGCGGCAGAGATGGTGGCACAGATCGAGGCGGCGCAACAGGACACCGGCGTGCGGGTATCCTCCATCGTACTGATGGGAATGGGGGAGCCGCTGGACAATTACGAGCAGGTGGTGCGGTTTCTCCGCCTACTGGGGGAAGAGGGCGGTGTCCATATCGGTATGCGCCATATCTCCCTTTCCACTTGCGGCGTGGTGCCGGGCATTTATCGCCTGATGGAGGAACAGATCCCCCTGACCTTGTCTATTTCCTTGCACGCGCCCAATGACCGCATTCGCTCTTTGTCCATGCCGGTCAACCGTCGTTGGCCCATGGAGGAGTTACTTCGTGCGTGTCGTGACTATATCGACGCCACCGGTCGGCGTATCTCCTTCGAGTACGCTATGATCGACGGTCTCAACGATTCCGATGCCTGTGCGGAGGAGTTGGCATCCCGCTTGCAGGGAATGCTGTGCCACGTGAACCTGATCCCTGTCAATGCGGTGGAAGGAAAAAATCAACAACGCAGTTCCAAGGCGCGAATCCGTGCCTTTATGGATATTTTAGAGAAAAAAGGTATCAATGTCACTGTACGCCGCACCTTAGGTGCGGATATCAACGCCTCCTGCGGTCAGCTTCGGCGGCAGGAGCAACAACCCAGTCCCGACGAGGGAAGAAAGGAGGCATACCCGTGAATGTGATTGGACAGACGCACATTGGCTTGGTGCGAGAGAATAATCAGGATGCGCTGGAATACGGTACCCTGACCAGAACTGCCCAATATGCCGTTGTATGTGACGGAATGGGTGGTGCCAACGGCGGTAATATCGCCAGTAAGATTGCGGTGGAGGTGATCGGCTCCCGTATCCGCGACGGATTCCGTGAGGATGGCGGTGGCCATTTTGCCGAGCATCTGCTGGCCAGCGCGATGAATACGGCGAACGTGGGCATCTACGAGCGCGCCGGGCAGCAGGAGGAACTCTCCGGTATGGGCACCACGGTGGTGGCGGTCATCACCAGCGGGCGCAAGGCGTACATATCCCATGTGGGGGACAGCCGCCTGTATCTGCTGCGAGACGGACAGTTATCGGCGGTGACCCGCGACCATTCGGTGGTGCAGGAGCTCATCGAGCGGGGACAGATCACCGAAGAAGAGGCTCGCTCCCATCCTCGTCGCAACTTCATTACCCGTGCCTTGGGTGTGCGCATTGACGAGTCGGGTGAATACGATGAGCTGGATCTGTGCGAGGGAGATCGGTTGCTTCTGTGCACCGACGGACTGACGAATGAGGTAAACACGGAACAGATCCGAAATCTGTTGGCCTTGCCGGCGGATGAGGCGACGGCCGCTCTTGTGCGCGCCGCCTTGGATGACGGCGGTGCGGATAATATCACCGTTGTTTTGATGGATATCGACTGATTCGATGGTCGTAGAATAGATAGAAAGTTGAGGACTGAACGATATGGATAAGTATTTGGGCAAGCGTCTGGACGGACGCTATGAAATGCGTGAGTTGATCGGTGTCGGCGGTATGGCCTACGTCTATAAAGCCTATGATAACATCGATGACCGCATCGTGGCAGTGAAGATCTTGCGGGACGAGTTTTTGACCAACGAGGAGTTTGTGCGTCGATTCCGTAACGAATCCAAGGCTATCGCCATTCTGAACCACCCCAACATCGTCAAGGTGCTGGACGTGGGCTTCGGTGAGCGGCTCCAATACATCGTGATGGAGTACATCGACGGCATCTCTCTCAAAGAGTATCTGGATCAGCGCAAGGACATTCGCTGGAAAGAGGCCGTGCACTTCACCGTGCAGATCCTTCGCGCCTTGCAGCACGCCCACGATAAGGGGATCGTCCATCGGGACATCAAGCCCCAGAATATTATGCTGTTGTCCGACGGCACTATCAAGGTGACGGATTTTGGCATCGCCCGTCTGACACGCAGTGAGTTGCGCGTCACCGCGGTGGGGGATAACAAGGCCATCGGTTCGGTGCATTACATCAGCCCCGAGCAGGCTCGCGGCGAGATCACCGATGAGAAGGCAGATCTGTATTCCGTAGGCATTATGCTGTACGAGATGCTGACCGGCAAGCTACCCTTTGAGGCGGACAATGCGGTGTCGGTGGCCATTATGCAGATGCAGACCGAGCCCACCCTGCCGCATGAGATCAACGAGGAGCTGCCGGAGGGTCTGGAGCAGATCACCATGAAGGCGATGCAGAAGGATGCCTCCAAGCGGTATCAGTCTGCGGCGGAGATGCTCAATGACATCGATGAGTTCAAGCGCAACCCTTCTATTAAGTTTGAATACACCTATTTGACAGATGAGACCCCCACCCGTTACGTGGATGCCATCACCCGCGTGCGGGGGGATAATCCCGACACCTCGGATGAGGAAGAGGAGGAAGAGCGCGGCCGCGGCAAGCTGTCGGCGGTAGCCATTCTGGGTATCGTGGCATCGGCCATCGTGGTGTTGGTGCTGCTGGGTATCTTCCTGGTGGGGAATATCCTTCGTCAGCCTAAGAAAGAGATCGTAGTGGATGATTTTATCGGCAAGAGTTACTTTGACGAGGTGCCGGTCCATCCCAACATCAACAACTACGAAGTCAAGACGGAGAGCGGTTACAATGCCGATTATCCGGAGGGATATGTCTACAATCAGGATCCTGCCCCCGGCAGTAAGATCAAGCTCAAAGGCACCTTGACCCTGTATATCAGCATCGGCGCCCGCGAAGAGTCGGTGCCTGCCATGACCCCCGGCGAAAACGCCAATTTGGTGCGCAGTCGCTTGGAGAAGGCAGGATTTAAGGTGGTCGAAGTGGAAGAGAGCAGTCTGGATGTCAAGCAAGGTATGGTCATCCGTCTGACTCCCGAACCCGGTTCTAAGGTGAAATACGGCTCGGAGGTAACGATGTATATCAGCTCCGGTGAGCCGGCGGCGGATCCCATTGATATGCCCAACGTCACCAATATGGAGCAGGGAAGCGCCATCGATATGTTGGTGGATGCCGGCTTTGATCGGAATAAGATCAAGGTGGAAGAGGTCAACTATCCTGCGAAGAAGGGTGTGGTCGTGGCCATGTCGCCGGACTACAACCTCAAGCAGTTGCCGGATGTGAATATCATCTTGACAGTCAGTACCGGTTATCAGGACGTGACACTGGATGTGTTCCTGCCGGATGTGGACAGTGCCGTGGATCTGCAGGTGTTTGTGAATGGTAAAATGAACACGGCATTAACCGGTCAGTATCAGAATCTTCTGCCTAAGGATAACGGCAGTATTCGGTTTACGGTCAATGAGATGGTGGAGAGCTATAAGGTCCGCGTGACCATCTCCAAGTCCGGTAAAAATGATTTTGCGGACTATGCCCTGTTCGAGATCAAGCATATCAACAGCGAAAAAGTGGATATTCAGTCCACCTATTACGACTATATTGACGACTCCACTACTACCACGTCCACCACTAACAGCACGACGGACACCACGCAGTCCACCACGACTCAGACGGAGCCCGACACCAGCGACAGCAGTCAGGTGGGCGGTACCACGGATGCAGGTGATGTGTCCGGTCCCTCTGAGCCTACGGATGTGTCGGATCCCTCCGATGTGTCTACGCCGGACAACAGTGATGTGTCGTCGGATCCGACGGACGTTTCGGGTGGGGATAACAGTCAGATCTCCGGAGACGAATCTTATCAGCCGGAAGAGTCCAATGTTTTGGAAGGATGAAGATGCAGTTACAAGGAATCATTTTACAATCCATCGGCGGCTTCTACTATGTAGAGGCCGCCGTTACGGTCTATACCTGCCGCGCACGAGGCATTTTCCGCCGTCAGGGTCTTACTCCCGTGGCCGGTGATCGGGTCACCATCACCGTGGAAGAGGGGGAAGAAGGGGTGCTGGAAGCAGTGGCTCCTCGGAATAACGTATTGGTGCGCCCTCCCGTAGCCAATTTGGATCTGTTGGTGTTGGTGGCATCGGTGTGTCAGCCCCGCACCAACACCTTGGTGTTGGATAAGATGATCGCGGTAGCGGAGAAAAAGGGTATCACCCCCATTGTGGTGATTAACAAAAGCGATCTGGGTGATCCTGCGGAATTGGAGACCATCTATCGCTCCACGGGATTGGAGTGCTATACGGTGTCGGCTACCGAGCCTAATACGCTGGATGCGTTGCGCCGCCGTTTAGCGGGGCAGGTCAGTGTGTTTGCCGGCAATTCGGGCGTGGGCAAAAGCAGTTTGCTCAATGCGCTGGATCCTACCTTGTCTCTGTCCACCGGTGAGATCAGTCAGAAGCTGGGACGTGGCCGCCATACCACCCGCACCGCTACCTTGTATCACTTGGCGGAGGGATATTTGGTGGATACCCCCGGTTTTTCGTCACTGGATCTGGAGCAGGTAGAGCCGATCTACAAGGAAGAACTGGCGGAGTGCTTCCGTGAGTTTGCTCCCTATGAGGGACACTGCCGTTTTTCCGGCTGTGCTCATTATAAAGAACCGGGGTGCGCCGTCCGTCAGGCGGTGGAAGGGGGACAGATCGCTCCCAGCCGTTACGAGAGCTACGTGACTATGTATGAGGCAGTCAAGGATATAAAGGAGTGGGAGAAGGTATGAGCCGTTGTGTGATCGTTTCCGCCGGCCCCTTTCGGGACCCTATGACCCTTTCCGGCTATCTGATGTCGGAGGACTATGTGATCGCCGCAGACGGCGGCTGGCAGTTGGCCACGGTGTTGGGGCTGCACCCCTCCGTGTTGGTGGCGGACTTTGATTCTATGTCGGTGCCCAGCCTTCCTGACGATGTAAAGGTGGTTACCTTGCCTACGGAAAAAGACGTGACCGATACGGCGCAGGCGATGGTCATCGGTTATGAGGCGGGATATCGGGAGTTCTTGCTGCTGGGATGCACCGGCGGTCGGCTGGACCACCAGCAGGCGGCCATTACCGTAGCGGCGGAATACGTCCGTCGCGGCTGTGCCGTCACCATCGCAGACGAACAGAATGAAATCTGTGTGCTCACTCCCGGCAGTTATCTGTTTCCCGTAGGCGAAGGCGAGAAAGTATCGCTGTTTGCCTTCGGCGGAGAGGTAACGGGGCTGTTTATCACCGGTACGGTGTATGAGCTGGCCGATTATACCCTGTCTCCCTATGACCCTCTTTGTGTCAGTAATGAGTGTGCGGGAGAGGATGCGTGTATTTCCTTCAAAACGGGCACACTGCTTGTGTACTTTTCCAAAGATTGACACCGAAAGATCCCCCGATGCATACTCTGTTAACAGACACAGAGGAGCAAAGGGGGCTTTTTTATGGGACGACGTCGCCGACGAGGGTGTGGTACGGAACCGTGCCTCATCGCATTCGGACTGGGCTTTTTGGCTTATTTGGTGTTACCGGCACGGTTTGTGGTGGCGTTGCTGGTGATCGCCCTAATTGTCAGTGTTCTTTACTGTGGAAAATAGGGAAGGCGGTAGACAGTTATGCGTGTAGTGGTTGTGAAGAGCCCGAAATTGTTCAGCGGTATTTTGCGTCGCCTATTTGGTATCCGTAAGGAAGCGATTTCTGAAACATAATGAAAAGCCGTGCTGCATCGCAGCACGGCTTTTTTGTAGTCTCAACAGAAAAACAGCCGATGCGATTGCATCGACTGTTTTCTTGGTGGAGATAAGCGGGATCGAACCGCTGACCTCTTGAATGCCATTCAAGCGCTCTCCTGATATAAACAAAATACACCCCGAGTATGGAGTCATCCATCCTCGGGGGAGGTTTTTATACGGGGTTTATCGTATATGTGCATAATACGTAAAGCGACAGATGAATCAGATTCTTCTGTCGCTGTTTTTTGGCGAAAAATTCACCAAATTCCGTCAAAAATTATTGTAATCATTGTTTTATGGTGTTATAATCAAAAATGGTAAGGTGTCGAAAAATGCAGAAAGGAAGGGTTTCAGATTGGATAATATAACACAACTTATTAAAACTGAAATCAAAAGGCAATATAAGAGTGTGCGCCAATTCTCTGAAAAGTGTGGTATTCCGTATAGCACGCTTTCTAATGCGTTGTCTAAAGGGATTGGTGGAACATCTTACGATACGGTTATTAAGATTTGTAATTTGCTCAACCTGAAGCAGGCATATGATGTGGATCTAACTTTGTTTAATGAACATTGTTACGAGATTTGTACAATGCTTGCCGCTCTTGACGAACATGCTGTGCATACGCTTAAAACCATTTTGCGTGTTGAGTACGAACGATGCACCAATGGTAAAAAGCCGCATAGGCAATGTGAAACAGTATCAATAGCCAGCAAAAGCCTTGATTACGAGGAGGCTAACGTATGACAAGCAAAGAATTAAAGCGTTTAAGTCGTCGAGAACTGGTTGATATAATCTATCAGTTAAAGAAGAACGAACAAGAAATGCAAGAAGA
>JAZOWI010000078.1:0-5975 GCA_045659145.1 Acutalibacteraceae bacterium
GACATTGACGTTCAGATGGTGCGCGCCATTTTCAAAGTAACCGTTCATGACGGAGACAAGGTTTGCCACACGCTCCTCATCCGTCTTACCCAGCGCATCGGGAACGATGGAGAAGGTATTGGAGATGCCGTCGCGGCAATCCTCATAGCGAATCTTGGCCACCGAGTTGAGGGAGGCCAGAGCGCCGTTTTTCTCGCGGTTGTGCATGGGGTTGGCACCGGGGGCAAAGGCGGTGCCGGCGGCGCGACCGTCGGGGGTGGCGCCGGTGTGCTTGCCGTACATCACGTTGGAGGTGATGGTCAGCACCGACAGGGTGTGGACGGCGTTTCGGTAGGTGGGGGTCTTGCGCAGCTCGGTGATGACCTCGTGGGTCAGGTCACGGGCGATCAGGTCCACCCGATCGTCGTCATTGCCGTAGGTGGGGAAGTCCCCCTTGGTGACAAAGTCGGTGATGTAGCCCAGCTCGTCCTTGACGGGGCGCACGGCGGCGTGCTTAATGGCGGAGAGAGAGTCCGCCGCCACCGACAGACCCGCCACGCCGAAGGCCATCATCCGCTCCACGTGGGTATCGTGCAGCGCCATCTGGGTCTTCTCATAGGCGTATTTATCGTGCATATAGTGGATAGCGTTCATGGTGTTGACGTACAGAGCGCTCAGCCACGCGATATAGACGGAGTACCGCTCCCACACCGCCTCGTAGTCCAGCACGTCCGCGTCCATCACCGGCATCTGGGGGCCGATGTGCATCCCGCTGGTGGTGTCGAAGCCGCCGTTGAGGGCGATGAGCAAGAGCTTCGGCAGGTTGCAACGGGCGCCGAAGAACTGCATCTGCTTGCCCACCTCCATGGCGGACACACAGCAGGCGATGGCGTAGTCGTCCCCGTGCAGGGGACTCACCCGATCGTCGGTCTCGTACTGGATGGAGGCGGTGTCGGCGGACACCTTGGCGCAGAAGCGCTAGAAGCCCTCGGGCAGGTCACGGGACCACAGCACCGTCAGGTTGGGCTCGGAGGAGGTGTCCAGCGTATACAGGGTGTGCAGGATGCGGAAGGAACTCTTGGTCACCAGAGTGCGTCCGTCCACGCCCATACCGCCCACCGCCTCGGTGATCCACATAGGATCGCCGCCGAACAGCTCGTTGTATTCGGGGGTGCGCAGATGGCGGGCGATGCGCAGCTTCATCACAAAGTCGTCCATCAGCTCCTGAGCGCCCTGCTCGGTGAGGGTGCCGGCGGCCAGATCCCGCTGGATGTAGATGTCGAAGAAGGTAGCCACTCGTCCCAAGGACATAGCGGCGCCGTTTTGCTCCTTGATGGCCGCCAGATAGGCGAAATAGGTCCACTGGATGGCCTCGCGGGCGTTGGCGGCGGGGGCGCTGATGTCGTAGCCGTACATGGCCGCCATCTCTTTCATCAGTCCAAGGAAGGTGATCTGCTGATACAGCTCCTCGGTCAGCCGCACGCTGTCGGCGTTGAAGCCGTCCTTAGCCACCGCGGCCTTGTCCTTTTTCTTCTCCTCGATGAGGCGGTCCACACCGTACAGCGCCACACGGCGATAGTCGCCGATGATGCGGCCGCGACCGTAGGCATCCGGCAGACCGGTGATGATGTGGCACTTGCGGGCCGCCCGCATCTCGTCGGTGTAGGCGCGGAACACGCCGTCGTTGTGGGTGGTGCGGAAGGGAAACTCGTCCCCCACCTTGTCGCCCAGTCGATAGCCGTAGGCGGCGCAGGCCTGACGGGCCATACGGATGCCGCCGAAGGGGTTGACGCCACGCTTTAAGGGGCTGTCGGTCTGCATACCCACGATGAGTTCTTTATCCTTGTCAATATAGCCGGGGGCATAGCTGGTTAGGGAGGACACGGTGTCCACGTCCACATCCAGCACGCCGCCGCGGCGGCGCTCCTCGGCAAACAGCTCCTGCACCTGCGCCATCAGGTCGCGGGTGCGGTCGGTAGCCTCCTTGAGGAAGGTGTCGTCACCGGTGTAGGGGGTATAGTTGCGCTGGATGAAATCCCGCACGTTGATCTCTTCCTGCCACGCGCCGGCGTGAAATCCGTTCCAGTTGGGATGCGTCATACTGCAAACACTCCTTTTCTGAGGTTTTGCCCTAAAAAAACAAAAAAGGGCAAAACCAGCTTTTCAAAAAAACTGATTTTGCCCAGACGGTCGGCATAGAACACTTTTACACTCCACCGCAGTCAGGCCTGCGCTATCCGTCAGTTATGTAAAAGCCTATCTGTATTATACACGCCGAGTAAAAAAATGTCAACTGGGAGAAATGTACAAGGATAAGGAGAAATGAGGAATGAGTAATGAGAAATGTGCCGAGGAGCCGTAGGGGCGAACTGTGTCCGCCCGCAAAAATGATTGCGTGAAGTCGGTTTGTATGCTACAATGGCAATGGGAGATGGAATGGTATGAAACAAATGCCGAAACGAAAACGGATCCGTATAGAAAAGTACGATTATGCCACCCCCGGGGCGTATTTTATTACGGTCTGCACCGCCAACAGGGAGAAATTGTTCTGGTCTTATCGTAGGGGCGAACTGTGTTCGCCCGATCGTATACGGTTATCCGATATTGGTGTCATTGATGACAACGAAATACAAAAGATAAATACGATATATGGGACAGTTGATGTGGACAAATATTGTGTAATGCCGGATCATATTCATCTTCTGCTTGTTATCAAAGCGGATGCAGACGGGCGAACACAGTTCGCCCCTACGGTGTCAAGAATAGTTAAGCAATTTAAAGGATCAATCACAAAGCAGATCGGTCGTTCCATCTGGCAGAAATCTTTTTATGAACACAGCATCCGAAATCAGCAGGACTACGATGAGATAGGGGCCTATATTGAGAATAATCCGCTTAAATGCATACAAAAACGGACACCGTGAAGTGGGTGTCCGTTTTTGTGTTGACGGGCGGATGCTATCCGCCCCTACGGGGATCATTGCAGATTACACAACAACCTGAAAGGGGGAGGCTAAGTAACCGCTTTCATTATACAGGTTGTGGGTGCAGGCGTTCTGCCAGCCCATTTCAACCCGCACGGCAGCGGGGGCAGTGACTGTTAAGGTGTCCTCCTTTACGGCGCAGGAGAAGGGAAGGGGGGCGCCGTTTTGGTCGAAAACCTGTATATCGGCAGGGTCCCCGTCAAAATGCAGGCCATCGGCGTGGGTGAAGGTGAGCACCGCCCCGTCGGGGGTCTTCTCCGCCTTGTCAATAATGGGGCCGCAATATTCCCGCTCATAGCCGAAGGCGGCAGACAGCACCGCGTTTGTCAGCTCCTCCGCCAACCGATGCTTCTTGGTGGGGTGGATGTTGTCCGACTCACCGGTGTGCACCAAGGTGCACAGGTAGGTGTAGGGGATCTCTTTGGCGGCTCGCTCCTGTGCCTGTCGGATGTGGGGCCAGTCGTTGGTGGGATCGTCTGCAAAGGGGGCGATCTGCACCACGTAGAAGGGAAGGTCCTCCCCCCACAGATCCCGCCAGTTGTCGATCAGGCGGTTCAGCAGGGTGTGGTAGTGTACCGCCTCCTCTTCCAGTCGGTTGCTCTCTCCCTGATACCACAGCACCCCGCGGATGCCGTAGGGCACCACGGGCAGGAGCTTATTCCGATAGCACCAAGAATCCTGATTGAACTTATAGAAATGCCAGTCCCAGTGCTTGTTGCCCAGCATCTGCTGATAGTCGGGGGTCTCCACCACCTCAGGGGCGGTCCAGGCATCCACGCGGGAGGCGCCGATGTTGCAGGACAGGATGCCCACCGGCACGTCCAACTCCTCGCACAGCATCCGCCCCACGTCGTAGCCGATGGCGGTGAACCGCTCCAATGCTTCGGGGGTAGCCACCTGCCAGGGCTTTTGGTCGCACCAGACGGTCCTATTCTCGTCCGCCCCGTGCCCCTCGGTATACACTCGTACCCGCTCATTGGGGATGCGGGGGATGTCGGTGGATTCCTCCACGCGGAACTGCATATTGGACTGTCCTCCTGCCAGATACACGTCACCAATGAGGATGTCGGTGAGAGTGACGGTCTCGTCGTTCAGGGTGACGGTCATCTCGTAGGGGCCGCCCGCCTCCATCGGGGGCAGGTGGATGAGAAAGCCGTCCTCGGCCTCAAACTCTACGGCCGCATCCCCCAAGGCGATGCGTCCCCGTCCGGCGCCCTCGCCGAACACGGCAATGGGCTTGCCCCGTTGGAGCACCATATGGTCGGTAAAAATGTCAGCCAGTTTCACAGCATTCATCCTTTCCGTTTTTGCGCCAGCATCCAGTGGATGAGGGCGTCGTCGGTGTAGGCGGTCTCCCAGGCATTGTGTCCCACCCCGTAGCAGATGGTCAGCTTCACGTCTGCGCCGGCACGGGTCAGCTCGCGGAGCATCACCACACTCTCCTCGAAGGGGACGATGGGATCGTCATCGCCGTGGTAGATGCGGATGGGCAGTCCGGCCAGTCGCTTGGCGTTCCATACGATGCCGGTACCGCACACGGGCACGATGCAGGAGAAGCGATCGGGGTCTGCCATAGCCAGCATCCAGGTGCCGGTGCCGCCCATGCTCAGCCCCGTGAGGATCACCCGATCCCGATCCACCGGATAGGTGTCGCAGATGTAGTCGATGAAGTGGAGAAGGCTCTCGTTGTAGCAGCCCCAATAATCCTCATCGGGGCACTGGGGCGCCACGAAGATAAAGGGATATGCCTTATTTTGCTCCCGCACGTAGCGCATATAGCCGTGGGTGGAGGCGGCATCCAAGTCGTTGCCCCGCTCGCCCGCGCCGTGGAGGAAGACGACCAGAGGATAGTTCTTGCTCTCCTCATAATCCTTGGGCAGATTCACCACATAGCCGAAATTATGCCACTGGGGAGATTCCCATTTGTGTTTGGTATACATAGCAACACACCTCGCTACGGATTTTTATCCAGTATACCACGGATTTTTTTAAAAGTAAACAGGGCACTCTGTTGCCTTTTAGAAAAAATGTGATATACTAGATAGAAACAGTGAAAACAAGGGGGAATACCCAATGAACGACCATTACATTGAACGAAGCAGCGGCATCCTGATGCCTCTGTCCGCCCTGCCCTCGCCCTACGGCATCGGCACCATGGGCGCGGCGGCGCGGGATTACGTGGATTTCTTAGCCGCAGCGGGACAGCGCTGGTGGCAGCTCTTACCCGTGGGCCCCACCAGTTATGGGGATTCCCCCTATCAGAGTCCCTCCACCTTTGCGGGTAACCCCTATTTCATCGATTTGGACTTATTGGTGAAGGACGGTTTGCTGATGCAAGGGGAGATCGCCGCCCTCTCTTGGGGCGACGATCCGGAGCGGGTGGACTACGGACTTTTGTACGAAAACCGCTATATTCTCCTGCAAAAGGCCACCGACCGTGGCTGGGATCGGGATGCAGACAAGGTAGCCGCCTTTGCGGCGCAGAACGCCCACTGGTTGCCCGATTATGCTCTGTTTATGGCGCTCAAACGCCATTTCGATATGCGCTGTTGGCTGGAATGGCCTGAGGAAGAGGTGCGCCTGCGCCGTCCCGCGGCATTGGAAAAATATCGCGCAGAGTTGGCGGAGGATATCCGTCTGTTCACCTATATCCAGTATCTCTTTTTCACCCAGTGGGAGGCTCTGCGGACCTACGCCCACGAAAAGGGGGTAGGTATCATCGGTGACCTGCCCATCTACGTGGCGCTGGATTCGGTGGACGTGTGGGCGTCCCCTGAGAGTTTTCAGCTGGATGAAAAGGGCTTCCCCACCCACGTGGCGGGAGTGCCCCCCGATTACTTCTCCGAGGATGGACAGCTGTGGGGCAACCCCCTCTATGACTATGAGGCCATGCAAAAGGACGGCTTCGGCTGGTGGATCCGCCGTGTGGAGGGCGCCTCCAAGATCTACGATGTGATCCGCATCGACCATTTCCGCGGCTTCGAGAGCTATTGGGCGGTGCCCTATGGGGAG
>JAZOWI010000079.1:0-25983 GCA_045659145.1 Acutalibacteraceae bacterium
GCAGGGCACTTTGCCTTTGCTCAGCAGTGGGGTCTATGCAGTCGGGTGCTGGATTCCTTCTTGAAAGAGGTGTGAGTATGGAGTTGTGGATGAAACTGGTGATGCTGGCAACGGCGGCACTGAACTTCGGTGTGCAGGCGGGGTATTTCACCCATATGCTGCAACTCAATTCTTACCGACCCGAACGGTACAAGAAATGGTGCGCGGACAACGACAAGAAGCTGGTGAATATTCCCCGTGTGCTTCCCTTTGTGTGTGTGCTGTCCCTGTGGCTGGCGGATAAGGCTCAGCCGTGGGTGATGTATGCGGTATGCGCGGCGGTGTTTTTGCTCACCGCCCTGCTCAACTGGCCCAAGAATGCTAAGAAGCCGCTGGTGGTCACTGCCCGCGTCAAGCGGCTATTTGCGACCCAAGGACTTCTGTGCGGCGGCATTCTGTGTCTGGTTCTGCTCCCTGCCCATCGGGGAGTGGCGCTGATCGGTATGGCCGGTATGGTGGTGTGGCTACTGACGGGGCTGGCGAATCTCATCAATGCTCCTATCGAAAAGGCTATCGCTGACGGCTATGTGAAAGATGCAAAAAAGCGACTGGATGCAATGCCCAATCTGACGGTGGTGGGTATCACCGGCAGTTACGGCAAGACCAGTGTGAAGAACTTTTTGTCCGCCCTGTTGGCGGTCAAGTACAATGTACTGATGACCCCCGGCAGCTACAACACCACCATGGGTGTGGTGCGGACCGTGCGGGAGATGCTGCGCCCCTCCCACGAGATATTGATTGCCGAAATGGGCGCTAAGCAGATAGGAGATATTAAAGAGATCTGCGACTTGGTGCATCCTACCTACGGTATCCTTACCTCCATCGGCGAACAGCATTTGGAGACCTTTGGTTCGGTGGACAACATTATTGCCACCAAGTTTGAGTTGGTGGATGCTATTCCCGCGGAGGGTATGGCGTTCCTCAACGGTGATAACGAATACATCCGCTCCCGTGAGGTGACGGTGCCCAAGACGGTGTACGGCGGCGCAGACAGCGGCGCGGACTACCGTTACAGCGACATCGCGGTGGATATTCACGGCTGTCAGTTCACCCTGACCGCTCCCGACGGGGAGAGTTGCCGCTACACCACCCATCTGCTGGGGGCCCACAACATTCAGAATCTGGCGGGCTGTATGGCACTGGCCCATCATTTGGGGATCTCTCTCAAAGAGATGGTGTATCCCGTCCGTTTGCTTAAACCTGTGGAGCATCGGTTGCAGCTGCTCCCCAACGGTTACATTGACGACGCCTACAATTCTAATCCCGCGGGATTCCGCAGTGCGCTGGACACTCTGTCCGGCTTTGCGGCACAGCGGGTGCTGGTGACCCCCGGTATGGTGGAATTGGGTCAGCGGCAGGAGGCGCTTAATCGGGAGTTGGGCGAATATGCGGCCACCCGTTGCGACTGGGCGGTGCTGGTCGGTGTCAAGCAGGCGCCGCCGTTGAAAGAGGGTCTGCTGGCCGGCGGCTTCCCCGAAGAGCGCATCTATGTGGCGGCCACCCTCAAAGAGGGTCTTAGCTTTGTGAACAACCTGCCCCGAGAAGGGGAGCGGATCGTTCTGTTGGAAAACGACTTGCCCGATAATTTTTAAAGGGAGGCACAACGATGAAAACAAGAGTAGCAGTCATTTTCGGCGGTCACAGCGTGGAGCACGAGGTGTCCATCATCTCGGGTCTGCAAGCGCTGAATGCTCTTAATAAAGACAAATACGAGGCTTTCCCCTTGTATATCTCCAAGGAGAATTGCTTCTATGTGGGAGAGAATCTCCGTGAGATCGCTTCTTATCGGGATATGCCCGCCTGCTTGGCGGCGGCCACCCGCGTGCTGCCCGTGCCGGCGGCCCAGGGGGTGGAGCTGATCCGTTATCCTATGAAGAAGTTCGGCAACAACACCGTTGCCGCCTTTGACGTGGCGATCCCCGTGGTGCACGGCACCAACGTGGAGGACGGCACCCTAATGGGGTATTTGGAGATGCTGGGGGTACCCTATGCCTCCTGCGACGTCACCTCCTCCGCCTTGGGTATGGATAAGTTTGCCATGAAGGGTGTGCTGGCTCAGGCCGGTATCCCCGTACTCCCTGCCCGTCAGTACACCGGCAAGCAGTATGCGGTGGACAGCGAGGCGGTGCTGGATGAGATCGAGAGCGCCATTGGTTATCCCGTCATTGTCAAGCCGGTCAACTTAGGCTCCTCCGTGGGTATTTCCAAGGCGAAGAATCGCGCCGAACTGGTGGATGCCATGGACTTGGCGGTCAGCTTCTCCGCCCGTGTACTGGTAGAGCGAGCAGTGCCCAACCTGCGGGAGATCAACTGTGCGGTGCTGGGCGACTACGAGACCGCCCGTCCCTCGGCCTGTGAGGAGCCGCTGAATGCGGAGGATATCCTCACCTTTGGCGACAAATACCTGTCCGGTGGCGGCGGCAAGTCCGGCGGCTCCAAGGGTATGACGGACCTCAAGCGCCGTTGTCCCGCCGAGTTGCCTGAGGGGATGACCCAGCAGGTGCAGACTCTGGCGGTGGCCACCTTCAAGGCGCTGGGATGCTTGGGTGTGGCCCGCATCGATTTCCTCAACGATAAGGAGAGCGGTGAACTGTGGGTCAACGAGA
This sequence comes from Acutalibacteraceae bacterium, assembly GCA_045659145.1. Taxonomy (GTDB): domain Bacteria; phylum Bacillota; class Clostridia; order Oscillospirales; family Acutalibacteraceae; genus UBA5905. The sequence goes on from JAZOWI010000079.1 coordinate 2,646, forward strand.
TCAACACCATCCCCGGCTCTCTTGCCTTTTATCTGTGGCAGGAGGTGGGGCTGTCCTTTGACGGCCTGATGGATGAACTGGTGCGCTTGGCTTTCAAGCGGCAGCGGGAGCGGGAAGCCCTCACTTTCACCTACGAGAGCAATATTCTCTCCGGCACCACCTTCGGTACCAAGGGAAGCAAAGGCAAAGCGTAAAGAATAACAAAAAGGAGCAACCCGTGCGGGTTGCTCCTTTTTGTTACTCATCCTCGTCCTCAAACATCACCGCTTGTCCGTTGGTAGCAAAGTGGCGGGTTACCAACTCTTTCAGCTGCTTCCTATCGGCTTTGGATATGTTTTGGTGTTTGGGGTGTTCCCAATAACCGATGCATCGCAGGATGTAAGGCGTTTGTTCTTTGTTGATAAGGAAAGAGGTGATGCAGTCGTGCAGTTTGGCGTATACGATCTCCTCGTCTTCCAATACGGTGTCGTTCTTCATTTGGGAGGTAATCTTTGCAACTTTATTTTTATCTGCTTTCCACGCTTCTCGAAACGCACGAAAATGCTCCCATAAAGTAGTTTCCGGCAGTTGCGGCTCTATGCGGCTCAGGTCAAAGGCATCGTTTTCTTTCAGCGGCAGACGACCGCCGAATACCAGCTTGGTCATCAGTCCGATAGCAACATTTTTCGCAGGAACAGGGGTGGAGCCTGCCATATAGACCTCTCGCATTCCGTCGAACACACAGCGGCGCGCCCCCAACTCCACCACGCAGGGGAGGATGGCGGTGTCGCCGTATTCGCGGTGTTTTCTTATCAGCGAGTGAATGTCCGAATCGGCAAAATCGGTCAGGATGATTACCGCTACGGCACGACAGACAGGGCTCTTGCGCTCTTCCTTGGTCAACAGCAGGCTCGGACGACTCCTCTTTTTTAGTTGTGTGGTGATCTGCTTGGCGGATTCCAATATGCGGCGGTAAGTGTCGCCGTCCAGCCGTGGCGTTTCGTACACATACACGTTTTTCTCCATGGAGGAGTATAGGGAGGAGAGGGAGGGGTATCGCTTATACCGCACCCACAGAGGCGCTGTGGCAGACACTGAAAAATCGGTGCAGAGCTCTCCGTGTTTTTCAATGCGGTGCAGGATAGCGGCTTTGACGGCAGCGGGGTTGTTGTCAATACCATCCAATGAGAACCAAAGACGATCTTTTTTCCAATACCGAATGTTGTCTAATAGCACCTCGGTTCCCACGATAAAAGGAAACAAAAGCAGAAAATAGGCCAGGGCCGCTAACATACTGACAAGAAGAAGGATTAAGCCAAGACCGTTTTCGTTTATTGCGAGAATAACGAAACCAACGACAATCAGAAGCACCGCAGGCAGAAAGAGCAAAATAAGGCACATCGCGTAATGTTTTAGTTTTGGGAAACTCATATATATTCACCTCTCAATATTTGTATCTTAGCATAGGAAGGATCATAAAACAACAAAAAGAAGCAAAAAGTTTTTGTCTGTTAATACTTTTTAGGTAAAATGTAGAAATGCAAAGCGGCTGGTAAAAAATGCTTGATTTTTGACAAAATGCACCGATATAATAACACTGAGGTAGGTTGGCTTTGCTTTTTAAGTGTGCTACATCTACGCCGATTCCGGCGATTATATATAAAGAATAAACACTAAGAATACACTCAATCTTAGGAGGTAAAAAGACATGCAAATAACCGATGTTTTAGGTTTGCTGGGCGGTCTGGCTCTGTTCCTGTACGGTATGCAGATGATGAGCAACGGTCTGGAAGATGCCGCCGGCAACCGAATGAAGAAAATCTTAGAAAAACTCACCTCAAACCGCTTGTTGGGCGTTGCTGTCGGTGCCGGTATCACCGCAGTGATCCAGTCATCCTCTGCCACCACCGTTATGGCCGTAGGTTTTGTCAATTCCGGGATGATGACGCTTCAACAGGCGGTTTGGATTATTATGGGTGCCAATATCGGTACCACCATCACCGGTCAGCTTATCGCGCTGGACGTGGGTATGCTGGCTCCCTTGTTTGCTTTTATCGGCGTGGCGATGGTGGTGTTCCTCAAAGCTCCCAAGAGCCATCATATCGGCAAGATACTGGCGGGTCTGGGCGTGCTGTTCATCGGCATGGAGATGATGGGTGACGCGATGCATCCCCTGCGGGAGAGTGAGGCCTTTGTAGCCTTGATGACCAAGTTCTCTAACCCCCTGCTGGGTATTCTGGCCGGTGCGGCCTTTACCGCCATCATCCAGTCCTCGTCGGCCTCTATTGGCATCCTGCAAGCGCTGGCTACCGCCGGTGTCATCGGTCTGCCCAGCGCAGTATATGTGCTGTTCGGTCAGAATATCGGCACCTGTATCACCGCGGTGTTGGCCTCGGTGGGGGCCAATCGGGCGGCAAAGCGTACCACCCTGATCCATCTGATGTTTAATGTCATCGGTACGACCTTATTTGTGATCGCTTGCCAGTTCTTGCCGGTGACCGATTGGGTGGCCGCTATCACTCCGGAAAGCGTGACGGCGCAAATCGCCAATATGCACACCATCTTCAATATCACCACGACCCTGCTGCTGCTGCCGGTGGGCACCTATCTGGCACGGCTTGCGGAGCGACTGTTGCCGGATCGTGCCGGCGATGTTTCTGCGCTGACCGCTCTGGGTGAGGAGTTCCGGATGAAGGGCATGAATTTGGGTGTTCACGCGGTGCATACCGACCTGCTGGCACAGGAGATCGGGCGGATGGTGTCTCTGGCAGGTGAGAATATGCACCGAGCCTTCGGCGCGGTGCTGGATGGCAATCCTAAGGTTTTGGAGGAGGTCGACCGGACCGAAGCCGTCATTGACGGAATGAACAAGGAGATCTCTCAGTATATCTCCAAGATTCTGGTGCACAACAACAGCGGTAAAAACGTAGCGGACATTGAGCAGTATTTTCTCATCACCGGCAATGCAGAGCGCATCGGTGACCACGCCCAGAATATCGCAGAGTATACGCGGGTTATCGAGGAGCGCGGCATTGTTTTCTCCGAGGGCGCGTTGGAAGAGATCCGCGAGATGCAGCGGATCGCCGCGGATGCGTTGGAGCGTGCCCGGAGTTGTGAGGGCGATCCTGCCGATTGGATGGCTCGGGTGACCGCCGCTGAGCAGGCGATCGACGATATGACCGACGTCTACCGTGAGCGGCACTTGCAGCGTATGCGGGAGGGTCGGTGTTCGGAGGAGGCTTGCATCTTGTATTCGGAATTGTTGACCGACTTTGAACGTATCGGTGACCACGTGCTCAATATTGCGCAGGCGTACGCCAAGATCGGACCTGCCGCCTGATAACCTAAAAAACTCCCTGACCATCGGTCAGGGAGTTTTTTTGTTGCCGTTTATTCCAACTCAAAGGCGCCGGTATACAATTGATAATAGGTGCCTTTTTGTGCCAGTAGGGTCTCGTGGTTGCCCCGCTCGATGATGCGACCGTGCTCCAATACCATGATCACGTCCGCGTCCATAATGGTGGACAGACGGTGGGCGATGACGAACACGGTGCGCCCTTCCATCAGCTTATCCATACCCCGTTGCACGATGGCTTCGGTGCGGGTGTCAATGGAGGAGGTGGCCTCGTCCAGAATCATCACCGGCGGATCCGCCACCGCCGCACGGGCGATGGCGATGAGCTGCCGCTGTCCTTGGGATAGGTTGGAGCCGTTGTTTTGCAGCAGGGTATCGTAGCCCTTGGGCAGGCGGGTGATGAAATCGTCCGCCCCCGCCAGCTTAGCCGCTTCACGGCACTGCTCGTCGGTGGCCTCCAGATTTCCGTAGCGGATGTTGTCCATCACGGTGCCGGTGAACAGATTGGTGTCCTGCAACACGATGCCCAAGCTTCGCCGCAGATCGGACTTTTTGATCTTGTTGATGTTGATGCCATCGTATCGCACCTTGCCGTCCGCAATGTCGTAGAAGCGGTTGATCAGGTTGGTGATGGTGGTCTTTCCGGCACCGGTAGAGCCTACAAAGGCCACCTTTTGTCCCGGCTCGGCATATACGGACACATCGTGCAGTACCGGCTTTCCCTCTTCATAGGCAAAATCTACCTCGGTGAGTCGCACGTCACCTTCCAACAAGGTGTAGGTGATGGTGCCGTCCCCGTGGGGATGCTTCCACGCCCAGCGACCGGTGCGGGACTCGCTCTCGGTGATGGTGCCGTTATCGTCAATGTGGGCGTGAACCAGCGTCACGTAGCCGTCGTCCACCTCGGGCTGGGTGTCCATCAGGTCGAAGATACGCTTAGCGCCCGCCAGACCCATAGCGATGTGGTTGATCTGCTGGGACACCTGATTCACGTTACCCGTGAACTGCTTGGTCATATTCAGGAAGGGTACCACCATATCGATGGTGAATACCGCCATCCCCGACAGGGCCACGTTGGGCACGTTGGCCACCAAAAACAGTCCGCCGATCATGGCGCAGGCCACGTACAGCACGTTGCCGATGTTCATAATGATGGGACCCAGACAGTTGGCGTAGGCGTTGGCGCGGGAACTGTCCTCAAACAGCGCCTCATTGATCTCATCAAAGTCGGCCTGCGACTGCTGTTCGTGGCAGAAGACCTTCACCACCCGCTGACCGTTCATCATTTCCTGAATGAAGCCTTCGGTGCGGCCGATGGTCTTTTGCTGACGGATAAAGTACTTGGCGGAGCCGCCGCCTACCTTCTTGGACACCAGCACCATCGCCACCACACCCAACAGCACCACCAGGGTCATCAGTACGCTGTAATACAACATAATGCTCAGCACCGATACCACGATGACGGAGGATTGGAGCAGACTGGGCAAGGACTGGGACACCAACTGACGCAGGGTGTCAATGTCGTTGGTGTAATGGCTCATAATGTCGCCGTGCTTGTGGGTGTCAAAATAGCGGATGGGGAGATTCTGCATCCCGTCGAACATCTTGCACCGCATCTTGCTGAGAAATCCTTGGGTAATGTAGGCCATCAGCTGGGCTTGCAGGGTGATGAGGGTGATGGACACTGCGTATAGGGCAATGAGCACCCCCACCAACGGGAGGATGCGCTCCTTGGCCACCTCCCAAGTAAAGGAACCGCTGTCCACGCACTCGGTCACCACCGCCAGCACCTTTTGTACGAAGATGGAGGGGATGGAATTGACGATAGCCGCAAACACGATGCAGAACACCGAGATGGGCACCAGAACGGGGTAGGAACGGAACAAAAGACGGATGACGCGAGGGAGAGTACTCTTGTCCATCGGGGGTTTCTGCGGCATAGTGGGTTTACTCATCTCCCTCACCTCCATTCGTCTGCTGCTCATAGATCTCTCGATAAATGGAGCAGGAGGACAGCAACTCTTGATGGTTGCCGGAGGCCACCACCTGACCGCCCTCCATCATCAGAATCAGGTCGGCATCCATCACGGAGGCTACCCGCTGGGCGATGATGATCTTGGTGGTCTCGGGGATATACTCGCGGAAACCGGCGCGGATGAGAGCATCGGTCTTGGTGTCCACCGCGCTGGTGGAATCGTCCAGAATCAGGATCTTCGGCTTTTTCAGCAGGGCGCGGGCGATGCACAGTCGTTGCTTCTGTCCGCCGGACACATTACTGCCGCCTTGCTCGATATGGGTGTCGTAGCCATCGGGGAAGGAGGAGATGAAATCGTGCGCCTGTGCCAGTTTGCAGGCCTCCACCAGTTCCTCGTCGGTGGCGTGCTCGTTGCCCCACCGCAGATTCTCCTTGATGGTGCCGGCGAACAGCAGGTTCTTTTGCAGTACCATGGCCACCTGACTGCGCAGGGCATCTAAACTGTACCGCCGCACATCCACCCCACCCACCTCCACACAGCCGGTGGAGACGTCATAGAGACGGGGGATAAGCTGGACCAGGGTGGATTTTCCCGAACCGGTGCCGCCCAAAATACCCACGGTCATTCCCGAGCGGATGGACAGATCCACATTCGCCAGAGCGTACTGGGAGGCGGTGGCGGCGTATTTGAAGTTCACGTCCGTAAAGGTGATGGAGCCGTCCGCCACGTGGGTGACAGGGTCGGCGGGGTCGGTGAGAGAGGACTCCTCGCTCAGCACCTCACCGATACGCTTGAAGGCCTCGGCGGACATGGTCAGCATCACGTAGATCATGGACAGCATCATCAGCTGCATCAGGATCTGCATACCGTAGGTGAGCATGGCGGAGATCTCGCCCACATTGATGAGAGTGCCGCCGGAGGTGACGATCAGACGGGAGCCCACGATAAGCACAAAAGCCATATTAAAGTAGACGCACAACTGCATCAAAGGGCCGTTGAGGGCCACCAGCCGCTCTGCCTTGGTGAAGTCCCAACGGATATTTTCGGAGGCGTTGCCGAACTTATCCTTTTCGTATTCCTCACGGGAGAAACCCTTGACTACCCGCATACCGCGGACGTTCTCCTCGATGGACTCGTTGAGGCGGTCGTATTTCTTGAATACTCGCCGGAAAGCAGGCATAGCAAACCGCGCGATGAGCAACAGACCGCCCGCCAGCACGGGGATGATGACCACAAAGGAGGTGGCCAGCTTGCCGCCCATCAGGTAAGCCATAATGACGGAGAAGATCAGCATCAAGGGCGCCCGCACTGCAATGCGGATGATCATCATATAGGCCATCTGCACACTGTTGATGTCGGTGGTCATACGGGTCACCAGCGAAGCGGAGGAGAACTTATCCATATTCTCGAAGGAGAAGGTCTGGATCTTCTGAAACACATCCCGCCGCAGGTTCTTGGCAAAGCCCGAGGAGGCACGGGCGCTGGTGACACCGGCAATGCCGCCGCAACAGAGAGAGGCCAGCGCCATCGCAATGAGCACCAGTCCTATCCACAGGATATTGCGCAGGGCGTCGGGGTTCCCTTGAGCGTCCTTTACGTAGTTAATGAGTCGTGCCGTGATAAAGGGGATCAGGCATTCGATCACCGCTTCCAACACGATAAACAGCAATGTCAGCACCGTGGGGCGTTTATATTCCCGCACACAGCCGACTAAACGTTTCAGCATAAGGCATTCCTTTCTTTCCAAATCACAATCATTCTCACTGACGACCTATTATAGTGGATTAATAATTATAAGTCAAGAAGAGAAAAGGCAGAAACAAAACAAAAAGGCCCCGACCGAAGTCAAGGCCTTTCTCGTTAGTTGTTTCGGAAGGTGTCCCGTTCTACCAGTTGGGTGGGGAGGAGGGTGTGAGGGGCAACCTCCTTGCCCTCTAACAGGTCGTTGAGCAAACGGATGCCGGTCTCACACACAAGTGCGGGCTGGCTGTCCACGCTGGTCAGCTGGGGGGTGGCACAACGGGCAGACAAGGTGTTGCCCGATCCGATGATGGGCATGGTCAGACCGGTGCGTCCCAGCGCCTTTTGCGCGCCCAGCGCCAGCAGATCCTCGGTGCCGATGATGGCATCGAAGGTGACCCGCTTGACCAGCAGTTGCTTGACGCACTGATTCACCGCGTCCAGGTTGGCTTCTACTCCTATAATCAAATCGGGGTCTACGGTGAGTCCGTAGGCGGCATAGGCCTCGGTGTACCCTTGGATCTTCTGCTGACAAGCATAGGTGAGGGTATCATGGAGCAGCAGGATGCGACGCCGCTGACGCCGCACCAGCAGGCCCACCAGCTCGGCCACCGCTCCTTTGTGATCACTGCTGACACAGTGAACGCCTCTCATTGACACGTCACCGTCCAATAGGATCACGGGCACCTGCGCAGCCACGGCAGACAGGACGTCCTCTTCTCCCTCACGGGGAGGGATACCGCCCATGAGCAGGATCGCCGATACGTGGCTTTGCAACATGGAGTGAAGCGCTTCGTTCATCTCTTCGGGGGAGGTGCCGCCGCAGCGCAGCAGCATAGGCAGTCCTTTTTGCCGTAACCCCTCCTCCACATAGGTCAGCATCTCCGCGTGGTAAGGGTCGCGGAGGGAGGGACAGAGGACACCCACCATCTTCATAGAGCCGCTGCCCAGCCCGCGGGCTAAGGCGCTGGGGGTGTAATGGGCCGCTTCCATAGCCGCCATGACTTTGGCGCGGGTGGCGGCGCTCACGTTGGGGTTGTTATTGAGCACACGGGAGACCGTGGCAATGGAAACACCGCATTGTTCGGCAATATCGTAGATATTCACGCCTTTTCCCTCCTTTGTAAGTGCTTACAAAGCGAGTATACCCCACATTTTTCCAAAATGCAAGAAAAATTTTCTCTTTTTGCCGCTTTGCCGTATCGGGGCAAAAAATGCTCTGCCGCTCTTGCTTTTTTGCCACGAGGGGATTATAATGGAGAGAAAGTGCGACGGAAAGGGGTGACACGATGAGTAAAAACGGTTTGTCCGCACGGATGCGTGGTAACGCGCTGTTGTTTTTGACCGCCTTTATTTGGGGTGTCGCCTTTGTGGCGCAGAAAGAGGGCGGCGCGCTGGTAGGCAGCCTGACCTTCAACGGCGTTCGCTCTCTTATCGGCGGTGCCTCTTTGCTGGTGGTGTTGCCGCTGTTGGAACGGGCGGGTTTGGCGCATAAGCCCGCCACCCCTCAGGAGTGGCGCGTTTTGTTGACCGGCGGTGTGTGTTGCGGTTTGGCGCTGTTTGCCGCTACTAACGTGCAGCAGATCGGTCTTGCCTACACCTCGGTGGGCAAGGGCGGCTTTATCACCGCACTGTACATCGTATTGGTGCCGGTGTTGGGTCTGTTTCTGCGGAAAAAGACCACCTTGCTCAACTGGCTGGGTGTGGCATTGGCGGTGGTGGGTCTGTACCTGCTGTGCGCCGTAGGAGAGAGCGAGATCAACGTGGGTGACCTGTTGGTGCTTGCCTGCGCCCTGCTGTTTTCGGTGCAGATTCTGCTGGTGGATCATTTCGCCCCCCGTACAGATGGCGTACGGCTGGCGTGTATTCAGTTCTTTACGGTGGGCATACTGAATTTGCCCCTGATGTATATCTTTGAAACGCCTTCCTTGACCGCAATGCTGGGCTGTTGGGAATCCATCCTGTATGCGGGTATGCTGTCCAGCGGTGTGGCCTACACCTTGCAGATCGTGGCACAACGGCACACCCATCCCACCACGGCTTCTCTATTGATGAGCTTTGAGTCGGTGTTTGCGGTGCTGGCGGGTTGGGTGTTGCTGGGTGACCGTTTGTCCAACACGGAGCTGCTGGGTTGTGGGCTGATGTTTGCGGCGGTGATGCTGGCCCAGTTGCCTACCCCCAAATGGCTGAAAAAGGAGAAATAAGCAAGATGAGTTTTTCCGGTATCGGAGCGGACAGTCTGTTTTTGCTGGCAGAGAACCGCTTTCAGGACAGCAAGGCCTTTTATGAAGAGCACAAACCTACCATCAACCAATCGGTGGTGCACCCGCTGCGGCAATTGGTGGCGGAGCTGACCCCCGCGATGCTGGCCATCGACCCGCTACTGGGCGGCAGTGTCAGTCGGGTGCGACGGGATAACCGCTTTACCCACGACAAGCATATGTACCGAGAGAATATGTGGATCGTGTTTTTGCGGGATAAGCGAGCGTGGGACTGGTGTGTCCCCGCGTTTTACTTGGACTTTTCCTTGGCACGAGCCGAATGGGGACTGGGATTTTATTCCGCCACCCCCACGGTGATGAAGACGCTCCGCCGCCGTATCGAGGCAGATATTCCCCGTGCTGAGGCGGCGGTAAAGGCCGCGGAGGGAGCGGGCTTTACATTGGGCGGTCGCCCCTATGCCAGACCCCGCAGTACGGAGGATACCCCCGCTTTGCTGCGGCCGTTCTACGACTGCCGCAGTGTGGATCTGTCCCGTTGTGAGGATGCGGCGTTTGTGGCGGACAAGGAGCTTCCCTCCCGCTTGTTGGCGGGATTTCAGGCGCTTTCGCCTATGTATCACCTGCTGATGGAGGCGGTGGAAGAAGCCGTCGGCTATCGTCAGGTATAAGGATGTGATGGTATGTTGGAGAAAATCAAACAGGATGCCGCCGCAGCGGTATCCGAGTTGTTGACCGTTGCCGATCTCAAAGCGGGTGACCTGTTGGTCATCGGATGCTCTTCCAGCGAGATGGTGGGGGAGAAGATCGGCACCCATTCCAGTGTGGAGGCTGCCGCTGCCTTGGCAGAGGCGGTATTGCCGCTGCTGGATAAGGCAGGGGTGTATCTGGCGGTGCAGTGCTGTGAGCATCTCAACCGCGCCCTGATCCTGGAATCGGCGGCGGCGGAAAAATACGGCTATGAGCCGGTGAACGTGGTGCCTCAGCCCAAGGCGGGCGGCTCCTTTGCCACCGCCGTATGGGGGCGGATGACCGCCCCTGTGGCGGTGGAGCATATCCGCGCCAAGGCGGGACTGGACATCGGCGGCACCCTCATCGGTATGCACCTTCGCGAGGTGGCGGTGCCGGTGCGCCTGAGCGTTAAGTCCATCGGGGAAGCCCCCGTTTTGTGCGCCCGTACCCGCCCCAAGTTCATCGGCGGTGTCCGCGCCGTATATGACGAAAGCAAGGTGTAAGTTTCAGATAGGAGAGATAACTATGGCAGAATGTAATCACGATTGCAGTTCTTGCAGTCAGAAATGCAGTGAGCAGGATCTGCACAAGCCCCTCAACCAGTACAGCGCCATCAAAAAAGTGGTGGCGGTGTCCAGTGGTAAGGGCGGTGTAGGTAAATCCTCGGTGACGGCGATGCTGGCGGTGATGATGGCCCGTCGCGGCTATAAGGTGGGTGTGTTGGATGCGGATATCACCGGCCCCTCTATTCCCAAGGCCTTTGGCATCACCCGTCGGGCTATGGCCAATGAACTGGGGATCCTCCCTGAGGAGACCCATATGAACATCAAGGTGATGTCCATCAACCTTTTGTTGGAGGATGAGAATCAGCCGGTGGTATGGCGGGGTCCCGTGGTGGCCGGCGCGGTCACCCAGTTCTGGACCGACGTGGTGTGGGGCGAGCTGGATGTGTTGTTCATCGATATGCCCCCCGGCACCGGTGACGTGCCGTTGACCGTGTATCAGAGCATTCCTCTGGACGGCAACGTGATCGTCACCACCCCCCAGTCGTTGGTGCAGATGGTGGTAGGCAAGGCCCACAAGATGGCGGATATGCTGAACGTTCCCGTGTTGGGCTTTGTGGAGAATATGAGCAGTGTCAAGTGCCCCGATTGCGGCAAGGTCATCCCTCTGTTCGGTGATGGACTGGGTCTGGAAAAGGCCGCCGCCGAGATGGGCCTGTCGGTATTGGCGAAACTGCCTATGGATGCCAACATTGCCGCCCTGTGCGACAGCGGTGAGATCGAGCGGGTGGTGTGCGATGAGATCGCTCCCGCCGTGGACGCAGTAGAAGCATTGCTGAAATAAGGATACAGAAAAAGCCGAGGCGTTTTGCCTCGGCTTTTCTCTTACCATAGTTTAAAGTTATGTTCTTTCACAAAGTCTTTGAGGAAGAAAATGTAGAACAGCACCAGACCCACCGCCAGTAGGGTGAGCACCGCTGCCAGCAGATAGTGACGGGCGCCCAATTTCATATCCGGCTTTTCTTTCATTAGCCGCAAGCGGTAAAGGGCGGGGGACAACGCTCCCAGCACCACCGCAATGAGGATGGCCTCAATGGGGAACATCACCAGATTTTTCACAATACGGGTCAGATTGATGAGGTTATAGGCCTCTGCCTTTTCCACTCCGTAGAAGACCAGATAATACCACTTCATAATCACCGAGGTGAGGACGATGTTGCTCACCATATTTACGGTGAACTTGGCGCCCATGGCACGGGGGACGGACAGCCTTTGCCGCCAAAAGAACAGGCCGAACACAAAGGAACTGCTCATATCCACCAGCATAAAGGGCAGAAAATAGGGGCCGTCGGGGTGTAAGAGATACCCCAGCGGGTCGCTGACCACGGCGCCCAGCACCCCCACCACGGGGCCGTAGATCATGGCGCCCACTGCGTTGAAGATGCCGGCCACGTTGATGTTCAGTCCCGGTGCCAGCGGGATCTCCAGCATCTTACACAGGGCGCGCAGAGCCACCACCATAGCGGCCAGCGCCAGCATACGGGTGTTTTTGAGATTAGCGGCGGCCTCTTTCCAATAAGCGGCGGAAAAGACCGAGGGGCGAGTCAAAGGGGACGGATGTTCGGACATAAAAATAACCTCCTTTATTGGTACAGAATGAGCATAAGCTGTACCCATAAAGAGGTCTCTCTATGGTGTATCACAGCGGGATGCAACCCACAAACCGCAAGGGAAACCCTTTTCGTTCGGCGGACAACTCCCCGTTCAGCCGACACTTTACGCTTGTGGATTTACTCTGTATCTTTGGGGGTATTGTAGCACAACCAAACGGAAATGTAAAGAAAAAAGACGGTCAGCGACCGTCTTTTTTTACACTTATTGGAAACTGATGTCCAGCAGACCGCGGGCGTCCTCCCAGCGGCCGGTTTCATCGGCGGCACCCATGACGATGGCGATGCTGGTACGTCCGTCGCGGGTGGCACAGGCCGCCAGACAGCGTCCCGCCTCGTCGGTGGAGCCGGTTTTGAGACCGAAGGCCCCTTCGTAGAAGGAGGCGCTGGTGGGGTTCACCAGGCGGTTGGAATTGTACCAGGTGGCGGTCTGCCCGCTGATGAGGGTCACCTTGGCACTGGATTGAGAGACTACCTGCACGATCTCAGGATGCTGGATGGCCTCCTTGGCGATCTTTACCATATCCGATGCGGTGGTGTAGTGGTCGCTTTCATGCCATCCGTCGGGATTGACAAAATGAGTATTGGTGCAACCCAACGCCTTGGCTTTTTGGTTCATCGCCTCGCAGAACTTGCTGACGGCGGCATAGCGGTCCATATCGGGGTCGCCTGCGATGATGCGACCGATCTGCACCGCCGCGACGTAGGCAGCATCGTTACCGGAGGGGAGCAGCATCGCCTGTAACAATTGAATGAGATTCATCTTGCTGCCGGCGGTGAGATAGGCGCGGCTGGAACCGGCGGCGATCATATTCACCTCGTTGCCCACGGTGATGACCGTGTCGGCATCGGCGTGTTCCAGCGCGATAATGGAGGTCATCAGCTTGGTCAGACTGGCGGGATAGCACCGCTCGTCGGCGTTTTTACTGTACAGCATTTTATCGTTGTTCACATCATACAGCGCCACGTAAGGAGAATAGGTGTTGCGGTCGATAAACTCCTTGGGCAGGGGTTGGCGGCTGAACGATTCTTCCGACGGCTCCTTGGAAGGCTCGTAGTGACTGCTTCCGTCCTGAGGCAGGTCGGTGTGCACGCTCCACACTACCACGGCGATAGCCAGCGCCGCCGTTAGTAGACAGGCTGACAGGATCAGTAGCATCTGCCGCCGTTTCTTTCGTTTTCGGAAGATCGTCTTTCCCATATATTCCGCCATCCTTTTTCTTCGTTCCCCTTTATTCTACACGATTCGGCATCAAAATGCAAAGGTTTTTTATTCCACTGTGGTCCCTGTATAGTAGTAAGTCAAAATCTCCTTGTAGGAATACCCTTGCCGTGCCAGATAATCCGCACCGTATTGACTCATGCCCACCCCGTGTCCGTACCCGTGGGTGGTGACGGTGAAGGTGCCTTCGGCATACGCCACCGAAAAAGAGGCAGAGCGAAGCCCCAGTAATTGCCGCAGCCCGGTACCGGCCAGAGCGGTACCCCCCACCGTTTGGGTGGCTACGTAACCGGCGGCGGAGAGGGTGGGGGCACCGAACCAGCCGGCGGGATCGTCTCCCAGTGAAAGGGGTGTTTCACAGGCGCTCAGCGCCTTCTTCATCTCCTCGACGGAGAGGGTGACGGTGGCTTCATAATCGGGGGCCAAACGGTCACCGGGACTGGCCACCGCCTGCAAATACGGGATTTTTGCCCCCCACACGGTCTGAGCATCCTCGGTACTTCCGTTACTGAGGGAATGATAGCAGGCATCGATGAGAGCGCCTTCGTAGGTGACGGTCTGTCCCAGCACCGCCTCTACCGCCTCGGTTAATTTTTTGCAATGCATATCGTATTGCGATCCCCAGCGTTGCTGTAAGGCTTCGGTGGTGTAGGCATCGGGGAAGTTGGTATGGGGGGTGACGAAATCCGCCCCCCGCAGGGCGGGGTCGGCGTTTCCCTTCTGCTGCTGTCGCCGCCTGCCGTAATAGGTATAGGCGGCCACTGCCTGGGCTTTGAGGGCTTCGCTGTGATAGGTAGGACTCATCTCCATCGCCAAAGTACGGATAAGAAACTCCCGTTCCGTTAGGGTCACCACCTGCTCACCGCATAGGATACGAAACGTCGCTTCCTTATCCGTGGGCTCGTCCGTGGGCTCTTTGTTTTCCGAGGAGGTGTCGGTCACCGATTCTGTGGGCAATCCTGAGGAGGCAGGAGGAGTATCTGTCGCATCGGAATGGGCCAGTGCCGGCAGAGGGAGAAGGAGCAGGAGAACTCCGGTGATCAAAAACAGCCAACCGTAACCTTTCATACAAACATCCTTTCTGTGTGGGCCGCTCACGGCGTTTTTTCTTGACTTTACGGGAAAATAAAGGTATGATAAACGGAGAACTTTCGGCAGAGGTTGTCTGCTTACTTATATGCCGACGGCGGGACAAATATGCCGCCGCAGAAAGGTGGATCAAAAGGATGAAAACGATGAAAGAAAAAACCGTTACGCGCATGGGCGTTATGTGGTGGCTGGGCATTGCCGCCACCGTGCTGACGGTGCTGCTGCGTGTGTGGATATTGCCGGCTAATCGAGATTGGGAAACGGGTCTCTTCACCAGCAGTGTGCTGACGGTAGGCTGTATGCTACTGTGTGTGGCGGTGCAACTGGTATTGAGTTTCACCTTGCCGAAACGGCGGCAGGAAATCAGCGGACGGAGCGGTTTGCCGCTGGCGGTTACTTTACTGTTGGCGGGCACTGTGTTGGGCGTGGTGGGGGTGTTGGGACTCATCGAGTCCTTGACCACCAGAACCGCCTCGGTTACCGCTTCCAAGGTGTTGGCCGTTCTGCAATTGCTGGAAGCCGTGTTCGCTGTGTTGGGTGGTGCGTCCTTGGTACGGATGGGTCTGGTACTGATCTCCGAGGGGGGCACCCGTCAGGGGATGGCTCAGTGGAGTGCGTTGGCCCCCGTGCTGTGGATGTGGTTCCGCTTGGCGGCTTATGAGGCTTCCTTCGCCAGTACGGTGCGGATGTCCGACAGTTTTTTTCATTTTGTGATGTTTATTATGGAGCTGGTATTTCTGTTTAAACTGGCTCGGTATACTGCCGGTGTGGGACAGGCCAACATCCGTTCGTTGATGTTCTGGTCGACGAGCACGGTGTTGTTTGCGCTCTCCACGCCGCTGGTACGTGTGTGTATGTACCTGCTGCAGGACAGCGAGGCCTATCTGGCCGGTCAGCAGGTGGGGGGCGCGGATGCCGCCGTGGGTGTCCTTGCCTTGATGGTGGGCTTTTCCTTGTGGCACAGTGCGGCTCATTCGGAGGAAGAGCCTTCCTCCGACGAGGAGAGCAGCGCCGAATAAACGCCGGCATAAAAGCAACTCCACACGGGGGATAGGGTATCCTGCAACAGGTCCTGTTCCGAGGGACAGCAGTACAGCCGCACCCCCGGCGGCGGTGTGTGAATACAGCCGCAGGAGAACTGAATCGAGTTTTCGTGATGCACCAGACGCCCGTCGTGGAGTCTGGTGCATTCTTTTATGACCGCCAGTGTTTCCTCGTCAGTGATGGGCGCGTTGGCGGCAACGGTCACCGATAGACTGTCCCGATGCTCCTGCATTCGCACCCAGATGGGTTGCTTGGGGGCACTCAGGCAGGCACTGCGTAGCAGACTTTCCACTGCCACACTCAGTACGCGGGGATGAAGCAGCGTATTCCATCCGATGGCGGTGTCCTTGGCAGGAAACAGCAGGATGGGTTGTCCCAGTCCCGCCCCCAGCCGTTGGGCGGCGGACAGCAGTGCCTGCAACAGCGGCGCCGGATTCCCCCACACCAGAGGGCGGGTGGCACCGGCACTGCGCAGGATCTCCTGCCGTTCCAACTGACCTAACTGGTTGAGTTGTTGCAGATAGGCCTGCCGTTGATGTGTCGTTTGTTCATAAAAAGGCGGCATAGACAGAAAAAAGGAAGCTAACTGCTCTCTGAGGGCGCCCTCCGTAGGCGCTACCGAGTCGGCAGAGGGTTGATGAGGGGACATAATGAGCTCCTTTCAGGTGGTGGAAATAGAGGATTCTTTGTCACTCTTTCCTAGTGTTTGGGTTACAAAAACGGTGTCTTTGGTGAAATCTCCAAAAGTGGTAAAAATTAGTTAAAAAATAGACAAACATCTTGCATTTTTCATCCTTTTGAGGTAAAATAATCCCAGACTAAAAATATTGGAGGTATTTATCATGGCTGTTAAAGTTGCAATCAATGGTTTTGGCCGTATCGGCCGTCTGGCTTTCCGTCAGATGTTTGGTGCTGAGGGTTACGAGCTGGTCGCTATCAACGACCTGACCAAGCCCAGCATGCTGGCTCACCTGCTGAAGTATGACACTGCTCAGGGCCGTTATGACGGTCACACTGTGGTCGCCGACGACGAGGCCGGCACCATCACTGTGGACGGCAAGGTCTTGAAGATCTATGCTGAGAAGAACGCTGCGGATCTCCCCTGGGGCGAGCTGGGCGTTGAGGTCGTTTTGGAGTGCACCGGTTTCTACTGCTCCAAGGAGAAGAGCCAGGCTCACATCGATGCCGGCGCTAAGAAGGTTGTCATCTCCGCTCCCGCCGGTAACGACCTGAAGACCATCGTGTTCGGCGTAAACGAGAACACCCTGACCGCTGAGGACACCATCATCTCCGCGGCTTCCTGCACCACCAACTGCCTGGCTCCCATGGCTAAGGCTCTGAACGATTATGCTCCCATCCAGAGCGGTATCATGACCACCGTGCACGCTTACACCGGTGATCAGATGATCCTGGACGGCCCCCATCGCAAGGGCGACCTGCGTCGTGCCCGTGCCGGTGCTCAGAACATCGTTCCCAACTCCACCGGCGCTGCCAAGGCTATCGGCCTGGTTATCCCCGAGTTGAACGGCAAGCTGATCGGTTCTGCTCAGCGCGTTCCCACCTGCACCGGTTCCACCACTCTGCTGGTTGCCGTTGTTAAGGGCAAGGACATTACCAAGGAGGGCATCAACGCCGCTATGAAGGCTGTTGCCTCCGAGTCCTACGGCTACAACGAGGATCAGATCGTTTCCTCCGACATCATCGGCATCCGCTACGGTTCTCTGTTCGATGCTACCCAGACCATGGTGGCTAAGATCGATGAGGACACCTATCAGGTGCAGGTCGTGTCTTGGTACGACAACGAGAACTCTTACACCAGCCAGATGGTCCGCACCATCAAGTACTTCGCTGAGATGTAATTCGTTCTCGGATAAAGTCTGAACAAAGATCCCCGACAGCCACGCGCTGTCGGGGATTTTTTGTTTTCGTCCCACAGATAGACTGTGCAAGGATTCTGCTGTTTTGCTTGGAAATGCCTGCCGCCAAGATTTCCTTTACCGATAACAGGGAAAATGTCGTGGTTTTTCCATCGAAATCCGTCGGTTTTGCGGACACACTAATGCCGAAAACAACAAGACGAGGTGTGTCAATATGCGAAAATGGATCGGATTGTGTTGGGTGGCGGTGACGTTGCTTTGCGGAGGCGCGCTGGGCAGCATCGGTTACTACCAGCAGCTGTTACCGGATCAATTTACGGTAAGTCAGGGACAGGAAGTGTGCATCGGTCAGTTGGTGCAGAGCTGTCCCGTGGATGAAGAAGGGAGAATCCTTAACACCGTGGCGGCAAAGGCGGGAGACCAATACCGCGCACGGCTTAAACTGGGGGGCATTTTGCCTCTCAAAGAGGTCACCGTGTCGGTCACCGAGGAGACGGTGGTGACGGTGTGCGGTATCCCCTTTGGCATTAAACTTTATACTGACGGGGTGCTGGTGGTGGATCTGTCGGATGTGACCACCACTGTGGGTGAGGTGAATCCCGCTGCCGCCGCCGGCATCTGTGTGGGAGATGTGATCTTAGCAGTCAATGGAGAGACCGTCACCACCTCTGAGGACGTGGCGGCCCATATCAACGGCTGTAACGGCGGCCGCATCACCTTGCGGCTGAGACGGGACGGAGTGGAGTTTGATGCGGCGCTGACGCCGGTGCGTCCCTCTGAAGGGGACGGCTACCGTGCCGGTATGTGGATACGGGACAGCGCCGCGGGTGTGGGTACCCTGACCTTTTATGACCCTGTCAGTGGTGTGTTTGGTGGTTTAGGTCACGCTATGTGCGACGTGGATACCGGTGGCACCATGCCTCTTTCCTCAGGTGAGATTGTTCCTGCCCGTATCTTCGGCATTAAGAAAGGAAAAAGCGGTGCACCCGGAGAACTGCGAGGGTGTTTTGAAACGGGTAGCTTGGGGCAGCTTCTGCGCAACGGCGCAGACGGTTTGTACGGACAACTGACCGCCTTCCCCTTGGGAGGAGAGACGATGCCGGTGGCTCGCCGCCAACAGGTGCGCATCGGATCAGCTCAGATCTGTTGCACGCTCGACGGCACTACCCCGCGGTGGTATGATGTGGAGATCGAGCAGGTGCGGTATAGCGGTCTGAATAAGGACCGTCATATGGTGGTGCGGGTCACCGACTCAGAGTTGATTGCTCTGTCCGGCGGCATTGTGCAGGGAATGTCGGGTAGCCCTATTATTCAAAACGGCAAGCTGATAGGTGCAGTAACGCATGTACTTGTCGATGATCCGACCCGCGGTTACGGCATATTTGCAGAGAATATGTTGGAAACCGCACAAAGCGTAGCCGAGGAACAATTGAAAGAGGTTGGTTAGTAAAAGTTGTCAAGGGGGATAAATTCCCCTTGACAACTTTGTTATGAATCAGTGCTACAAAGTAATATGTGAAAGTATAATTATATTATCAAAGTTTTCTTATAAGCAATACAAATTATGGCACTGTTGATTTTTGGATAATATTGACATTTCATGAAATAACTTGTATAATGGAGGTAATAAATTGTTCGATTTTTGCAGTAGTTTAAAGGGGAAAAATAATATGAAAGTATTTATAAGTTGGTCGGGTGAAAGAAGTAAGAAAATAGCATTAATTTTTAGGGATTGGTTACCAACAGTTATACAGGCTATTGAGCCATTTGTTTCATCGGAAGACATAGAAAAAGGTGCGAGATGGAATACTGATATTGCACAAGAATTAAAAGAATCTAGTTTTGGACTGATCTGTGTTACTAAGGATAATTTATCTGCGCCTTGGTTGAATTTTGAGGCTGGAGCCTTGTCTAAAACCATTGACAATTCTTATGTTGCACCTATTTTATTTGATTTAAAACCATCCGAATTAAAAGGTTCGCCTATTTCACAATTTCAAGCAACTTCTTTTACCAAGGATGATATGAAACGTTTAATTGAAACATTAAATACTGCAGCAGGAAATTGTCTTACTTCTGCAAGATTAGATAAAGCTTTTGATTTGTGTTATCCTGATTTAGAAAACAGTGTTGATGCTTTGAAAAAAAGCGATATACAAGAGAGCGAGGAATCTAACGATACAACTAGTACTCAATTTGATTCTAATATTTTGGAAGAACTGTTGGAAACTGCAAGAAACACCCAAAGATTACTTGGAAATACTGATTCTAAACTTTATAGTAATATTGATGAGGTTCAGAAAAAAGTTGACCATATTGTAGAACGAATCGAAAGGCAACACGAAAACGAAATGCGTCGTTCTGCTCGTAAGTTTAGACCTATGTATTTTGAAGAACTGTTGTTTTCTCGTTACGATAATGAGATAGGTGATAGTATGTTCCCTTATAATATATTAATGGCACTAGCTATTTATAAGGAAGACTTTCCGTGGTTATATGATGCAGGTAACGAAACATTGAAAGTTATAAATTCAAATGCTAGTAAAAATAAAAAACTTTCAATGCTAGAAAAATTTAGAAATATTATTGAGTATACACTTTCACACCCAATTATGCCTGATATGTATGGAGCTCGTAAAGAATCATTAATGATGATTAGAGAATTACCTATGCGACTTTATGATGAAATTGAACGTAAAACTGATTAATTGTTATTCAACTTATAATTTGATAAAATTACAATTTTATATTTTTTATGCAAACACGGTTAAGTTGTTCCACCTTAACCGTGTATTTTTTTTACAGTTACAATATTGTGATAAATGATGAAATGTGCTATAATTAACTCAACCCACAGTTGATATGACATAAAACACGGCGTTATTGTTTTTAGTATTGTTATTCGTTAAAATTAAGGTACAAGGAGGTTGTGAATTATGAAAAACTTTGGTATTAGACTTAAAAAGCTTAGGAACGATGCAAATGTAACCCAAGACTCGTTGGCTGATTATCTTAATATTTCTTATCAAGCAGTTTCAAAATGGGAAAACGGACAAAGTCTGCCGGATATTACACTTGTACCTGCTATTGCAAACTTTTTTGGTGTGTCAGCAGATTATTTGCTTGGTGTAAAACCAGATGAAAACGAAGAAAAGATAAATGAATACTATAACAAGGCGATGGAGTGTTCGCATACAGGCGAAATGGAAAAAGGCATTGCGATAGTCAGAGAAGCGCTTGGAACATATCCTAATAGTTCAAAACTTTTATCTTTGCTTATCGGTTTTCTGTTTGGTTCGTTTTGTGCAAATGGTAAAAAAGAACTTTTGGAAGAAATTGTTGCAAAGGCAGAGCTTGCTTTAAAAGACAGCACAAATGAAACCGAGCGCATTGACGTGTTAGAAAAATTGGCGTATTCTTATAATTGTCTTGAAATGCAGGAAAAAGCTATTGAAACTGCCAATCGCTTACCTGATACCGTTGTTAATAGGGCAGGGGTACTTGCTAATATAGTTATGCCAATGGATAAGCGCAAGGAGAAACAGCAATGGTGTGTATTTGCAAATTTTGAGGTAATGATAAATCACATTTTATGGCTTGGCGGATTATCGCTTGGGAGAAAAGAATTTGAAAAAGCTATTGATATTTATACAAGAGCATTAACTATTATCGAAAATGTCGGCAACGAAGGCTTCTTTTTACTGAAAACGGCAGGTGCCTATAATGGTCTTGCAATGGCATATTCCTCGTTAGGCGAAGTTGATTTAGCGTATAAGAATATTGATAAGGTTATTGAGTGCCAAATTGCGTTCCATAAAGCCTTAAATAATGGTATATACAAATATAAAACTCCTATGTTTGATATGCTCACTTTTGAAAGAAAAAGTTTGCACGCAAACTCAACAATAACCGAGTTTGAAGATTGGTATGCTAAAATGGGACACGATTATAAGAATTATTTTGAAGCGGTAATAAAAGATGAACGTTTTCCTGCTTTGAAGGATAAGGTTGAAAAAGCTATCGCGAGCATTAAATAAAGACTATGCGGCTATCCTATTCTACGAAAAAATTGTTGGTCTAACTATATCACATAAACGCACTATTTTCGAATAGAGAGTAGTGTGTTTTTCAATGCTGTTTTTTAAAAATGGCTTGTAATAAGGCTTTGTTGCATTTTGTAAACGTTTTTATTTATAGAGGGGTAAAAAATGCTGTGTAGAATCGTACACCCGGTGTTTTTACCAAAAAACGCGAAAATAGAGCATATAGCGGCTCACCAATTTTACAGTAAAATGGCGAAATGCACTTGAAAAGGTTGAATCGTGCGTATTTGAGGGTCAAAATGAGTATTTTCAGGTAAAAAGCGACTAAAAACACCTCGAAAATAGTTGTTGTATCCTGCTTGACACACTAGTGTCGGGCAGTCCGATTATCCAAAACGGAAAACTCATAGGCGCCGTCACCCATGTCCTCATAGATGATAGCCAAAAGGGCTACGGCATCTTCGCCGAAAATATGCTCGAAACCGCCCAATCTGTCTCCAACAATGTAGGGGACGGCGCCTCGACGTCCCGTTTAAAAGAAGCGTCGTAAAATAGAACCGTCGCAGATTTTCTGCAACGGTTTTTTTGTATGCGTTTAATTTCAGATAAAAGAAATTTGATAATAGATAAAGTTAAATTGTTGTATCGCTCTACATATTATGATAAAATAAATGTAGTTTAAGGTGGTGGGAAAATGGAACATATTACAGTTGGTAGAAAGTATAACGAAGGCAAAGTTGCTTTTGTTGAATGCGTAAAGGATGGTTCTCTTGATAATATCAATATCAAGGATAAGTGCTTTTTGCTGATTATACTAACACAAGGCAAATTAGACTTTGAAATAAAGAGCGAGAAAAATACCGCTACTGCACCCGCATTTCTGTGCTTTGATGAATCGGAAAATCCTGTGTTTGTTTCAAAATCGAAAGCCCGTTATACATGTGTCTATTTCCACCCTTCATTTTTGAATGTAAATATGACCTTCTCCATTTTGCGCTCTAAAAATTACGGTGATATTGCCACCACTCACGATATGTTTATGTTAAAACCCTTTATTGATAAGGCGCACATTATCCCTATCGCCAACACGCAAGTGGAAAAGATTGCGGACGCCGCTGATTATATGATGGAAGAATTAACAGAGCAAAGAGATTGGTATTGGTCTTGCCGTGGTCGGTCCTATTTTATGGAGATTATTATTGCTTTAGAGCGTATGTACGGGCTTATCGGTTACGGTCTTACTCATCAAAAATCAGACAATACACCCATTATAAATAATCCCAAGCTTCGTGACGCCGTGCTTTATATTGAGGGGCATTACGGGAAAAACATAACCCTTTCCGATATATCGACAAATGCAGGAATGAACCACACTACTCTTACTGCGCTTATGAAGGAAGAGCTTGGTTGCACAGCAATAGAATATCTGATGAAATACCGTATTACCGTATCAAAAAAACAACTCGCTTTTACCGATGTTCCTATCAAAGATGTTTCTAATATGGTAGGGTTCAAAACAGTACAACACTTTAACCGTATTTTTAAGGAAATAACAGGCACTACCCCTGCCGAATTTCGCAAAGCGGCTGTGCAAAAACGAAAGGATGAGATAATATGAAAGCTCTAAATATTGATGGTGAGATAATCATATCAGATAAAATGAATTTAAATGATTTTTGTGAGTCATTTAACAGATTTCTAGATGAAAACAACTGCGGCTTTAACGGCTTTATCAGAGATATTATAAAAACAGAAAAAGAAAACGATATATAGGATGGAGAATAATGAAAAAGTTTTCGTGGATTTTATTTATTGCATTTTATATTTTAAGCTTTTTAACCTGTAATTTTCCATATCCCGAATATGCACCAAATCCTATTTTGAGCTTT
>JAZOWI010000080.1:0-15645 GCA_045659145.1 Acutalibacteraceae bacterium
TGTCGTGGATGATCTCCCGCAGGGTAGTGCCCATGGGGATCTCCACCAGACCGGTGTTCTTGATCTTACCGCCCAGAGCGAAGACCTTGGTGCCCTTGGAGCGCTCGGTACCCATAGAGGCAAACCACTCGGCGCCCCGCAGAATGATCTGGGGCACGTTGGCGAAGGTCTCTACGTTGTTCTCCACGGTGGGCATGCCGAACAGACCCTTGACCGCGGGATAGGGGGGACGGGGACGGGGCTCACCGCGGTTGCCCTCAATGGAGGTCATCAGAGCGGTCTCCTCGCCGCACACGAAGGCGCCGGCGCCCAGACGGATGTGCAGGTCGAAATCAAAGCCGGAACCGAAGATGTCCTTACCCAGCAGGCCGTACTCACGGGCCTGATCGATGGCGATCTGCAAACGAGCCACCGCGATGGGATACTCGGCACGGACGTAAACATAACCCTGAGTAGCGCCGATGGCATAACCGGCAATGGTCATGGCCTCCACCAAGCAGTGGGGGTCGCCTTCCAGCACGGAACGGTCCATAAACGCACCGGGGTCGCCTTCGTCAGCGTTACAGACCACGTACTTCTGGGGGGCCTTGTTGGGGGCGGTCAACGCCCACTTGCGACCGGTGGGGAAGCCACCGCCGCCACGGCCGCGCAGGCCGGAATCCAAAATCTCCTGAATGACCTCGTCGGGGGTCATCTCGGTCAGCACCTTGCCCAGAGCGGCATAACCGTCCATAGCAATGTACTCATCAATCGACTCGGGGTTGATGACGCCGCAGTTACGCAGCACCACGCGCTCCTGCGTCTTGTAGAAGGCGGTGTCGGACAGGGCCACGTTGCCGTGAACCTCTTCCGCGCCGGTGTCGTTGTACACCAAACGCTCGACCACGCGACCTTTCAGCAGGTGCTCGCGGACGATCTCGTCCACATCCGTCTCCTCTACACGGCTGTAAAAGGTGCCGTCGGGATGCACGATCACTACGGGACCCAGCGCACACAGACCGAAGCAACCGGTCTGTACGATCTTGACCTCTTCTTCCAGACCGTTGGCTTTCAGGCTTTCCGTAAAAGCCTTCTGGATGCCATTACTGCCCGAGGAGGTACAGCCGGTACCACCGCAGATCAGAACATGAGCTCGAATCATAGTTGTTTACCTCCTCGTTGATTACAGTTGGGTGTTACCAATAGTATACTCAGCCACCGGACGGCCGCCCTTGAGGTGCTCCTCCACCACGCGGGCCACCTTGTCGGCAGTCATTTTAACGTAAGTCACCTTCTCCTTGCCAGCCTCGAAGACCTCAACCACAGGTTCGAACTGGCAGATACCGATACAACCGGTCTGGGTAACGGTCACAGAGGCGGTCAGACCGGCCTCGTTGACCTGCTCCACGAAGGCGTTGAGTACAGGACGGGCGCCGGCGGCAATACCGCAGGTAGCCATACCCACTACAACACGCTTATCGGAAGAGCCTTCGCGCAGAGCGACCTTGCCCTGCATCTTCTCTTTGATAGCTTGCAATTCTGCTAACGTTTTCATATCTATCTTCCTTTCCTTATAGTGCCTCATCTATCCATCTCAGGCTGTCGGCGCGTCGTACTGCTCGCGCAGATAGCCGGATATCCATTGCAGCACCTCGAACTCTCCCAAGGATACCTCGCCCAGTATCTCCCGGAGTTGTCGGGTGTCCAGCTCCACCGGCTCCCTCGCCGGTCGGCTGTGCCGAAACAGGAAGTCCGTGTCCGGATGCCCCTGTATCAGCGTGGTGACCGTAGCCACCACGTCCCCAATGGGGGGACAGTCGATATGGTCGGTGTGGAATACCGCCGTCACCTGTGTGCCGTGGTCGGCAGGGTGCTCCTCTCTGTATCGGGAGGTGACAGTCATCCCACCGCCGGTCTGCTCCGCCGCCAATCGCAAGAGCGGCAACCCCAACCCCACCGAACGAGTGGTGCGGGTGGTATAGAAGGGGTCGGTGACCCCTCGCAGCACCTCCGCGGTCATCCCGCATCCGTCGTCCCGCACCATCATAGTGAGCATCGTGTCGGTTTCTTCCAACAACAGCTCTGTGAGGGTGGCGCCGGCCTTGACAGAATTCTCGGCGATATCCAACAGATTTAAAGACAATTCCTTCATAGGCCCCTCCTCAGACAGTCGATGAGCCGTTGCCGCACCAAAGCGGAGGAATAAGGCTCGTCGTCCAGTTCCAACCAGGCGGCCTTGTCCCGCACATCCCACAGATAATGGGCATCGGATCCAACCACCACGCGGACTCCGCTCAGATCGTGGGCGGCGCGACAGGCGGCCTCTTTTTCCCCGTCGTGGAGTTCCACGGTGGAAAAGGGCAGATCCGGCGGAAGCGTACCCAGTGTGGCGATGATTCCGTTGGCCTCTCGGTCGATGTGAGCGGGATAGCACACTCCGCCGAACCGCTCGGTCAAGGGCAACACCTCCTCCACCGATACGGTGGTAGCATTGGAGAGCAGATACTCCTCCACATCGACGACCTCGTCCTCTCCGTTCATCACCAGCTGGTCGCCGAAAATGTCGGGGCGGTTGGGGATCCGTATGCGGCGGGATCGTATCTCCTCGTCAAAGGCCATAGCCGCTTCCAAGGTGGGGAACAGACACACCATATGAATGTCCTCGGCGGTGGTCAGCTCCATACCGGCCACAGGGACGATGCCCTGTTTCTTGGCCGCCTCAAAGAAGGCGGGGCAATTGCGGCAGGTATTGTGGTCGGTCAGGGCCATGATCTGCAACCCTGCCAGCACCCCCATCCCGACCAGATTGTTAGGAGTGTTGTCGTTGTCGCCGCAAGGGGACAAGCAGGAATGCAGGTGCAGATCGTAATAATAGCGGCTCATAGCACACCCTGCAATCGGCAGACGATCTCATAGGCGCTCAGGGAACTGCGCAACAGGTTGATCCCCTTCTCCGCGGCCAGTTGGGCGACGCCCTCATCGGGCTCCACGCCTTCGGCCAGTAAGATGCACGCCGTGTCCGCCAAGGTGGCTACTGCCACAATGTTGCGATTGGACATAATGGTGATCCACGCATCGCCCTCATTGGCGCGTCCCATCACCCAGCTGAGCAGATCACCGATATACACGCCGGTGATCTCTCGATCCCCCTGCGGCATAGCTATCGTGCTCAATTCCAGCCGATCTACCAGTTCACTTACTTTCACGGCGAACCTCCTTTTCGGCCAGATACTTCTGCATCTCATCCTTCAATTGCAGGACACATTCGCACAGCGCCGACTGACCCCGCACCACATCCTCCGCAAAGGCGCGACAGGTGGGAGCGCCGCAGGCGCCGCAGTCCAGACCGGGTAGCTGTTCCCGCAGGGACTGGATCTCCGCCATCATCCGCATGGACTGAGCAATGCTGCCCGACAAGCGGGAGATCGGCTGATACTCCGGCAGAGAGTCAAAGAAATAGGACTCGGGAATATAGGTCTCCTCCGCGGGCAGGAAGTTGCGAGACACCGGCAAAAACCGCCGCAGCTTCCGCAACTTGGCGCGGGCGATAAAGGGGTTCTGCACCGTCAGCACACCGCCCACACACCCACCGGGGCAGGCGTTGAGTTCCACAAACTCCAAATGGGCAATGTTGCCGTTCTCGATCTGGTCCAGCACGCGGATGACATTCTCAATACCGTCCGCCGCCAGATAACTGTCGTTAAACAGAGACGAGGCTTCGCCGCCGCTGGAGGCCCAACTGACCCCGATCATACCCGAAGAGGAAAGATCCTTGGGCTGGGCCGAGGCATCCATCGCATTGATGAGCTGAAAATACACGTCGTTGATGGGCACCACCACGTCCACCTGACTCTGATAATCGCCGAAGCCGTTTTTCACATAACTGGCCTTGGCAGGGCAGGGGGAAATGAAGCACACGCCCACATCCACAGGTTTCAGTTCGGGGTGCTGTTGCAGCGCCCGCTCTCTCGCCAGCTTCGCCGCCACTTCCATGGGGGGCAACAGCCGCAGCACGTGATCCTCCAAGGAGGGGAACCGCAGTGCGATGAGCCGCGCCACCGCCGGACAGGCGGTGCTGATGACCGGCTTCTTGACACCGGCGGTGCTGAGATATTCCCGCGTGTAGGCGGAAACCAGTTCCGCCGCCTGAGATACCTCGAACACGTCATCGAACCCGATCTGCAACAGACCGGTCAGCACATAGTCCACGTCGTCCAGATTCTCAAACTGTCCGTATAAGGACGGGGCAGGCAACGCGATCTTCCATCGAAACGCGTCCATATCCGCCAGTTTGTTGCACACCGGCTTTTTTGCCTTCTGCGGGCAGGTGCGGATGCACTCGCCGCAGTCAATGCACCGTCCCTCGTTGATGACCGCCTTGCCGTCGCGAATACGGATCGCTTCGGTGGGGCAGTGCCGCACGCAGGTGGTGCACCCGATACACTTATCGGATACAAGTAGTACAGAATGCTCGTATGTATGCATAGCGAACCTTCCTTATGCTCTTGTTATTGGGGGAAATCCACCCGCATGGTGATGCAGGTGCCCACCCCCACAGTGGAACGGATCTCCATATGATCCGTATACCGCTTCATATTGGGCAGACCCATACCGGCGCCGAAACCCAGAGAACGGATGGCGTCCGGCGCAGTGGAGAAGCCGGCTTGCATCGCCTGCTCCACATCCGCGATACCGGGGCCCTGATCCTCTAAGACGATCTCGATACCCGTCTCGGTGACCCGCACCTCGGCGTGACCGCCGCCGGCGTGGATGACCATATTGATCTCACCCTCGTACATAGCTATGGACACCCGTCGAATGATCTCGGGATCCACGCCCAAACGGCGCAGGTCCTTCTTCACCTGTACCGATGCCTGACCGGCAGAGGTGAAATTATCTCCGTCCACGTCGAAGCGGAAAGACAATCCCTCACTCATGCCTTGTTCTCCTTCACTTTGTTGCCCACCAGACCGTTGCTGTACAGAATACCGCAGGCCTCATACATCCGGCGAGGGGTCGCCAGCACCACAAGGCCGCTCTCTTCTGCCAAGCGCACGATATCCTCGGTAGGCTCTTTATCCCGAACGAATACCACGCACCGCATATCCATCATCTCGGCGGTGCGCACCACCTGCGTGTTTACCAAGCCGGTGAGCAGCACGGCCTGATCCTTCACATAGGCCAGTACGTCGCTCATCATATCGCTGCCGCAAGCCGCATACACGTGCTCGCCCAGCCGCTCTTCTCCGGTGACCACACGGGCGCCCAACAATTCGCAAATGGTAGAGATTTTCATAGAGTGTTCCTCGCTTATTCTCAGTCGGCGTATTTGGCCAGAATGTCGTCCACGTCCTTGACGGTCAGACGGCCGTACACATCCTCGTTGACGGTGAGAACGGGAGCCAGACCGCAGGCGCCGATGCAACGGCAGGCCGTCAGGCTGTACTTACCATCGGGGGTGCACTCATCAGCACCGATGCCCAGACGCTCGCTCAGCTTATCGAAGATCTCGCCGGCGCCCTTAACATAGCAGGCAGTACCCAGACAAACGGAGATGTTGTACTTGCCCTTGGGGGACAGCGCAAACTGGGCATAGAAGGTAGCAACACCGTAAACCTTCTCCAACGGCACGTTCATACCCTCGGCGATCATCTTCTGCACCTCGATGGGCAGATAGCCGTAAATATCCTGAGCCTGCTGCATCACGCCCATCAGGCAGCTGGGATCGTGCTTGTTGGCATCGATGATCTGCCGGAGCTGAGCCTCCTGTTCCGGAGTGCCGTTAAAGGGAAGAGAACTGATTTTCTTTTGCATAATGGCTTTTCCTCCTTCGTGTTGTTTGTGCGCTCCTTATCGGCGTTTTCCGATTTTTGGGCGCACGAAAAGACCTGTGCATTACGCACCTAGTATACTATATCATATAAGAGAGGCAAAATCCAGCCTTTTTTGCCGTTTTTGATATTTTTTTCACAATTTCACGAACTTTGGGGTCTTCTCGCACGAATCCTTTGTAAAAATACCGAAAAAATGAGAAAAAGCAGGGCTTTGACCCTGCTTTTTTCATCGGTTATTAAACTCTTTAAGCGAGCGCTGCGCCTCCCGCTTCATATCCCGACGGGCGGCATCCTCCCGCTTGTCGTACAGCTTTTTACCACGGCACAGACCCAACTGCATCTTCACCCGACTGCCCTTGAAATACAGGGACAGGGGAATAAGAGCATAACCCTGTTGCTTAGTGATGCCGAGAAGACGCATGATCTCCCGCTTATGCAGCAGCAACTTACGCACCCGCAGAGGGTCACGATTGAAAATGTTGCCCTTGTCGTAGGGGCTGATGTGCATCCCGTTGACGTACATCTCTCCCTCCACGATGGAGCACCAGGCGTCCTTTAAGTTGACGCCGCCCTGCCGCAACGCCTTGACCTCGGTGCCGCACAGCTCGATGCCCGCTTCAAAGGATTCCTCCACAAAATAATCGTGAAAGGCCTTGCGGTTTTCGGCGATGGTCTTGTTGCCGTTTTTCTTTTGTTCAGCCATAGGGCACCTCCCTTCGGATAATGAGTAATGAGGGATGATCAAGGGATGTACAAGCGCCATTGCGCATTCATTTACAGTTCGTTGCGACCCTCCAGAGAGCGGGACAGAGTCACCTCGTCCGCATACTCCAAGTCCCCGCCCACGGGGATGCCGTAGGCCAGGCGGGTCACCTTGATCTGCAAGGGCTTGAGCAGGCGGGACAGATACAGGGCGGTATAATCCCCTTCCACGGTGGGGTCGGTAGCCATAATCACCTCGGTGATCTGCTCATCCTCCAAGCGGCGGAGCAATTCCTTGACCCGCAGTTGCTCGGGGCCCCGTCCGTCCATAGGAGAAATGGTGCCGTGCAGCACATGGTACAGCCCGTTATATTCGCGGGTGCGCTCCACAGCCAACACGTCACGAGGATCCTCCACCACACAGATGACTGACCGATCCCGCCGCTCATCCCCGCAAAGGGGGCAGGTGGGCGCATCGGTCAGATTACAGCACACGGGACACTCGTGAATCTGTTCCCGCGCCTGCGTCAGCGCTTCGGTGAAGGCCACAGCATCCTTTTCAGGCATATACAGCAGATGAAAGGCCAGTCGGGCGGCGGACTTGCGTCCGATGCCGGGCAGGCGCTCCAATTGTTCGGTGAGCCGCTCCAGCGGCGCGATCGAATAACTCATAACGCGACCCTTAGAACATTCCCGGCAGGTTCATCCCGCCGGTGACCTTACCCATCTGCTCCTCCGCGTCCTTGTCGGCGGCGCGCTGGGCCTCGTTGACCGCCGCCATCACCAGATCCGCCAGCATCTCCGCGTCCTCGGGATCCACCACTTCGGGGTTGATGGTCAGAGCGGTCAGGGTGTGCTTACCATTGACGGTGGCGCTCACCGCGCCGCCGCCGGCAGAGGCAGAATACTCCTTCGCCTCCAGCTCCTGCTGGACGCGCTGGGCATCCTCCTGCATCTTCTGGGCCTGACGGAGCATAGCCTGCATATTGGCGGGACCGCCGCCCATGCCCTTGGGAATGTTCGCTTTCATTGGTTATCCACCTTTCTGTGTTCAGTCTTTTTCATTCACGGAAACACCGGCCACTCGTCCGGCGGCCAACAACTGCGCCAACGGATCTGCCTCCTGCTTTTGCACCTGCTGGGTGCGGCGCAGTTTCATCCGATAGGTGGTGCCGGTGACCTGTGTGATCGCCGCCGCCATCAGATTTTTATGTCCTTCGTCCTTTAATAACTGGGTAAACAGCGCGTTCTCGGTGCAGATGATAAGGCTGCCGTCCTTGATGAGCGCCGAGGAATCGCTGAGCACGCCATAAAGCGGGGGACAGGTGTGGCGCAATTGCTCCAACACCTCTGCCCAGGGGGCAAACGGCTGCTCCGCGCTCTCGGTCACAGATTCCGCAACCGTCTCCGGCTCTGCCGCAGGGGGCATCGCCGACTCAGGCGTCGCAGGCGCCTCGGGCACCTCCGCCATAAGTGGGACGGGCGGAGCAACGGGTGCCGCCGGCACACCGGCCTTCACCTTGGTCTCCAATGCATCCAACCGATGCAGAAGAGCCGCGGCGGAATCATCCAGCTTGGGATCGCACAACCGCAGGACCGTCATCTCCATCTCCACCCGTCGGGACACGCCGCCCCGCAAGCGGTCCAGCGCGCCCTGCAACACGTCCATTATATGCAAAATAGTGGGCAGACCCAGCCCCTTTGCCACAGCGCGCATCTGCTGGATCTCCTGGGGGGATGCTACAATGAGCTCGCCCACCTGCTCCACGCCGCAGAGCACCATCAGATTGCGCATATAGGTGATCCATTCGGCGCACAGCCGTTCCATATCCTTGGAGGAGCGGTACAGCCGATCCACCAGTCCCAGCGCGGCGGCCGCATCCTGCCGCGCCACACACTGTGTCAGTTCTGCCAGCGTCTCCTGCCCCGCCATACCGGTGACGGATACCACCGTGTCCATAGTAATATGCTGCGCCACCGATGCGCATTGATCCAGCAGGGACAAGGCGTCGCGCAGAGCGCCGTCCGCCAGACGGGCCAACAGCATGGCCGCGTCCTCCTCCACCGTCAGTTCTTCCTGCTGTGCTACGTACTGAATACGGGCGGCGATGTCCTCAGGGCGGATGCGCCCGAAATCAAACCGCTGACAGCGGGAGAGGATGGTGGCAGGCAGTTTATGCACCTCGGTGGTGGCGAGGATGAAAATCACGTGAGCGGGCGGCTCTTCCAAGGTTTTGAGCAACGCATTGAAGGCGCCGGGGGAGAGCATATGCACCTCGTCGATGATATACACCCGATACTGACCGCTGACGGGGGTAAAGGCCACCTCGTCCCGCAGATCACGGATGCTGTCCACGCCGTTGTTGGAGGCGGCGTCGATCTCGGTCACGTCCAACACCGACCCATCGTCGATGCCGCGGCACACCGCGCACTCGTTGCAGGGGTCGCCGTCTATGGGATGGGCGCAGTTGACCGCCTTGGCCAAGATCTTAGCGCAGGTGGTCTTACCGGTGCCGCGGCAACCGGTGAACAGATAAGCGTGGGACAGTCGACCTGTCTTCAATTCATTTTTCAGGGCGGTGGTGACCATCTCCTGACCGCTCACATCCGAAAAGGTGCGGGGACGCCATTTGCGATAGAGGGCCTGATACATACGCTCATCTCCTTTCATAAACACAGAAACATTCAGAAGAACCGTGATAACAAAACAAAAACCGTATACTCTCGGGCATACGAACAAGCGGGTTGACTGCGGCACACGGACATCGACCGCTTAATGCTGCTCGGTTCCCCGCCTGACATGGTTCACGGCGCACCGTCGCACAGGACCCGCCTGTCCGTATGCCCCAAAGCGTACGGCTTTTTGTATATCCCATATATTATACTATACCGCACACAATAAATCAACCGCTTTTTTGGATTTTTTCACTCCTCAGATCCTCCAAAGCCGCTTGCACCGCCGTCATCACGAAAGAGGAAAAGCTTTTCCCCCGCTCCCTCACGGTTTGCTGCACCGTTTCTGCCAAGTCAGTAGGAAAGCGGATTGTTTTTGTGGTGGTTTTTCTGTGTTTCATCTCTTTTCTCCTCGCCTTTCTCGTTATGGGGGTTATATCCCCTTGCTATTGGGGATTATAACCCCCATAATATTTTTTGTCATGGAGGTGGGATTATGATTTCTTTTGATCGCCTGTGGGAGCGGATGGAGCAGCAAGGAGTCTCCACCTATTATTTACGGGAAAAGGCCGGCATAGACAGCAAGACCATCCGCCGTCTGCGCGCCAACGAAAATATGGAAACCAAGACATTGGATAAGCTCTGTGCCGTTCTGAACTGTCGCTTAGAAGACATTGCGGAATATGTCGAAGACTAACAAGCGTATAGCATCGTATGCAACCCCGTGAGCAAACACCCATCTATATTTTAGGTCAATTTCACCCTAATGTCAATAGGTCAATTTTGCCATAATATGAATGGGTGATGATTATGGGCCGTTTAAAAGAGTTGCGAAAAGAACGCGGTTACAGCCAAACTAAAATGCAAATGTTGACCGGCATTGACCAGAGCGATTATTCCAAGCTGGAAACCGGCAAACGATTATACACATTCAGCCAGTGCGTGCGCATCGCCCAGGCACTTAATACCAGTATGGACTATTTGGCAGGGTTAACAGATGAAAAGAGGCCGTATCCCGCCACCAAGGAAAAACGGTAAAGTTTGTCCGCGGGCGTTCACAGAACGCCCCTACGATCCCTACGTAAGGGAACATCTATTTTCACGCAAAGCAAAAGGGTCTGTCCGAAACGGACAGACCCTTTTTCGTGATGAAATTAGCCGTTGGCCTTCTTAGCAAGAGCAGACTTCTTGCGAGCCGCGGTGTTCTTGTGCAGCAGACCCTTCGCCACAGCCTGATCGATCTTCTTCTGGGCAGCGCGGACAGCCTCGGTGGTGTTCTCACCGGTAGCGATGGCAGCGTTGGCCTTCTTGATCTCGGTCTTCAGCGCAGAACGGTTAGCCTTGTTACGGGCAGTCTTAACAGCGATGACCTTCACACGCTTCTTAGCGGATTTAATGTTGGGCATAGTTGCACCTCCTATCAATTTAGTAATCACGCACCTGATATACTAACACCTTTATCCGAAAAATGCAACACATTTTTTAAAGAAATACGGGTTTTTTCCGATTTTGACCAGTTTTGCGGGTAAAATAACCGCAAAAGGAGGTCGTTTTATATGAATTTTCGCACCGATCTGGCGTTGGAAGCCGCCGAAGGGCTGTCATTATCCGCTGACGATATGGAACGCGTTTGCCGAAAAGAGGGCACACTCACCCTGACTCATCTGCACATTTCCTCCGAAAAAGGGGAGCGCGCCGTCGGAAAGCCCCGTGGTCATTACATCACCGCCGCCTTCCCCTCTCTCACCGACGATGAGCGGCAGCTGACCGACCACGCCACCGCCATCGGGCGGGAACTGGCCGCCCTGCTTCCTCCCGAGGGCATGGTGCTGGTGGTGGGACTGGGCAACCGCTCGGTCACTCCCGACGCGCTGGGCCCTGCGGCAGCAGGGGCGGTGCTGGCCACCCGCCACATTCGGGGGGAGTTTGCCCGTTCCGCCGACCTGACCGACCTGCGTCCCACGGCGGTGCTGACCCCCGGCGTGCTGGGGCAGACCGGCACCGAGAGCAGTGAGATCGTGCGGGGGGTGTGCCGCGAGATCCGTCCGGTGGCGGTCATCGCGATCGACGCCTTGGCGGCGCGGAGCACACAACGGCTGGGGCGCACGGTGCAGCTGTGCGACACGGGCATTTCCCCGGGCAGCGGCGTAGGCAACGACCGCCGCCCCCTGAATCGGGAGGTGCTGGGGGTACCGGTCATCGGCATGGGGGTGCCCACGGTGGTGGACGCCGCCACGCTGGTGGAGGATATGACAGGACGCGCCGCCCCCGCGCAGGAGCCGCCGATGATGGTGACCCCGCGCGAGGTGGATCTATTGATCGAGCGGGCCGCCCGCTTGTTGGCTATGTCCATCCACGCCGCCTTGCAACCCGCCTATTCACCGATGGAGTTGGTGGAGGTGGCGAGGGGAATATGATGAGTTAATGAGAAATGAGAAATGAGTAATGGGATGAGCTTGTAGGGGTCGACGTCCCCGACGACCCGGTCCAAAGATTTTCGCAAACTCAAATCAACACCGTAGGGGCCGATGCCCACATCGGCCCGTTTCCAAAGATTTTTGCAATCCCAAAATCAACACCGTAGGGGCGAACTGTGTTCGCCCGCAGAGGATTCGCACATTTCCCCGCGGGCGGCGGATTCTCTCCAACCTCATATACAACACCAAAGGGGCGGATGGTATCCGCCCCTTTGGTGATTTTTTCGTCTTTTTTATTGCTTTTTGCAGGGGTTTTCTGTATAATTCATACCCTATTATACGAATCGTATAATCACTTGTCCCATTCATCGATGGCGGCCAGGCGGCGCAGAGTCTCCTCCTTAAGCCGGGCGGCGTCCTCGTGCGCGTTCTTCTGGGATTGTCTGTAACGAGACAGATAATGCACCAAAAACGCCACCTGTATGCCCAGCAAAACGAAAGCCAAAAACGCATATATCGGGGTAAACCCCTCACGCAGACTCAGATACCAGCCCAGCGCCATCAGCAAAAACAGCAGCACCTCCAGCACAACAAAAACAGCCACAGAGACGGTGGAGCCGCTGATTCGATAGGCGAAAACCGCCGCTTTTGTCCGACCGTCTTCGGTATACAGCCCACCCTTTACACCCACAGCAGCGGTGGACGGATTATGGCGGGTACCAATCTCCATAACGGAAAAGCGACCCTTCTTATTGCTCTCAAAATACACGGGCATATCCGCCACCGATCGGCTCCGACAGGGGCCGCTGAGCTGACGCAGCCGGCTTGCCGCCGTAGGGAGATCGGTTTTCAGCTCCACCACCGTTTCTTCCAGCAGGTTTTTGGGTGCTTTCGGTTTTTTCACATTCATCCAATCACTCCATATTGCCGCTTTTTTCCATCAGCACCGAAAGTGCGGCGATGGGAGCGGTCTCACACCGCAAAATGCGGGGACCCAAGGTGGCGATGCGTCCACCCAAATCAGTGACCGCCGCCACCTCGGCAGGGTCAAAGCCGCCCTCAGGACCTACTACCAATGACAGGGCGGTATCCTCAGGGGTCACCAGCCGCCCGATAGGCGCGCCGCCGCCCTCGTAGCACAGGAGGGTGTTTTCCTTCTCCCACCGTGCCAGCGCCTGCTTCCACGTGATCGGCGCCTCTACCGTGGGGAGAATGCCCCGCCCGCTTTGTCCGGCGGCCTCGTCAGCGATCTTCTGCCACCGGACCTGCTTCTTGGCCGCGTCCTTGGCGTCCAGCCGCACGATGCTCCGCGCCGTGGTCACCGGCACAATAGCGGCCACCCCCAATTCCACACACTTTTGGATAATGAGCTCCATCTTGTCCCCCTTGGGCAGACCCATATAGAGGGTCACCGCCAAGGTGGGCTCGGCGGTGGTGGGGACAGCCTCGTCCACCGACAGCACCACCCGCTCCCGCTCCACCGAAAGGATGGTACAGGTGTAGTCGGTGCCATTGCCGTCGCAAAGGGTCAGTCCCTCGCCCACCGTCATCCGCAGAGAACCGGCAATATGGCGGGCATCGGCGCCCTCAACAACAGCGCTGTCGCCCACCGTCGGTTTGTAATCAATGAAAAATCGGGGCATAGTATCACTTCCAATGAGTAATTAGTAATGAGTGATGAGTAATGGAATGAGGTTGCGCATTATCTCAGGTTGCTTTTTGTGGTTTTGGTAATAGCAATCAGTAGTTTTTGGATTTGAGTGCAGTCCGTTTGCAAGGATACATACTCGTTTTCTGAAAGATAATCACAGGAAAACAGCAATTCCAGCCAATACAACGATTCGGCGCACTCCTTTAAAGCAATGTACGTTTTGTTGAGAAAATCTTTTTTGCTGCTGGCATACTGCGCTTCTGCAATATTTGCGCCGATACTAGTTCCGCTGCGGAGAAACTGTTTGGATAAAACATGTTCCTTCTTTTCTTCGCAAAGATACCGATAGGCGTTCACCACTCTTTTGGCGAAGGCCAAACTCTTTTCTTTCACCTCGTTATGCTCCATTGCTCATTCCTCATTTCTCATTTTACAAACGAGGCACAGCCAGCCGCCGTGTTCCCGCCGCTCCGCCACGGCAAAGCCGCACTTATCCAAGGCGGTCAGCACGTCCTGCTCGCGGGTGTCGATGATGCCGGAGACAATATACACGCCGTCCTCCGCCAGCAGGGCGGGGATGGCGGGAGAGAGCATAATAATAGCGTCCGCCACAATGTTGGCTGCGATAACGGGGAACCGACCGTCCACGTCCTTCGCCAGATCCCCCAGTCGGATTTCGTAACGAGGCGAGGTCAACCCGTTCAACTCGCCGTTTTCGATGGCGGTCTTGACCGCCAAAGCGTCAATGTCGATACCCACAGCACGACCGGCACCCAACAGGCACGCAGCAATGGACAAGATGCCGCTGCCGCAACCCACATCCAAGAAATCGCATCCCTCGGTGACGTATTGCTCCAAGGTTTCGAGCACCAGTCGGGTGGTGTCGTGACCGCCGGTGCCGAAGGCCATGCCCGGGTCAATGGACAGCACCGCCCGTCCCTCAGGGTTGTCGGTCTGCTCCCAAGAAGGGCAGATGAGCAGTTTTTCGCCCACAGGGATGGGCTTGAAATATTTTTTCCAGTTGTTGGCCCAGTCCTCCTCGTTAACGGTCTGTGCCACCACTTCGTGGGCGATGCCCACGGCGGTATACCGCTCCCGCAAAAAGGCCACCGCCTCAGGCGGATTATCCTCGGGGGAAATGTAAATATGAATAAGAGAATGTTCCCGCTCCTTAGCCAGCAGATCCTCGTCGATGAGATCAATGCGGGCGATCTCCCGAGCACCCTGCTCCAAATCACTGTAATCCTCAATATAAATGCCGTAGGGCACCGCCATATTGGCAATGGCCGCCGCCTCATCCGTGTCGGCAGTAGGCACCCGTATACATACCTCGGTCCAATCCATTGTGTCGTCCTCCTTATGATGGGCTTTTTTCATTTTACCATTATATCCCTAACTTTTCAACGGTTTTGCTTGTCAAAGGGGAGAAAAAATGCTATAATAACTTGATTTGTATAGAAACGAGGTGCCAACCGATGGCTGACATCAAACAACATATTCGCAATTTCTGCATTATTGCCCACATCGACCACGGCAAGTCCACGCTGGCGGACCGTCTGCTGGAAAAGACCAACACCGTGGCCCTGCGGGATATGGAGGAGCAGCTCTTAGACAGTATGGATCTGGAGCGGGAGCGGGGCATCACCATCAAGGCCCACGCGGTGACTCTGCAATACAAGGCGCAGGACGGGGAAGAGTATACCCTCAACCTGATCGACACCCCCGGTCACGTGGACTTCAACTACGAGGTGAGCCGTTCTCTGGCCGCCTGCGAGGGGGCCCTGCTGGTGGTGGATGCCAGTCAGGGCGTGGAGGCCCAGACGCTGGCCAACACTTATTTGGCCGCCGAGCACGGCTTGGAGATCCTCCCCGTCATCAATAAGATCGATCTGCCCGCCGCCGATCCGGAGCGGGTGGCCACTGAGGTAGAGGATATTATCGGCATCGAGGCCGCCGACGCCCCCCGCATCTCCGCCAAGGCGGGCATTGGCATCGAGGATGTGCTGGAATCCATCGTCAAACTGCCTCCTCCTGAGGGCGACGACAACAAGCCCCTGCAAGCCCTGATCTTTGACAGCTATTACGACAGCTACCGCGGCGTGATCGTGTATTTCCGCGTGATGGGCGGCGTGGTAAAGGCCGGCGACACCATCAAGATGATGGCCAGCGGCGCCACCTTTGACGTGGTGGAGGTGGGCGTGATGCGCCCCGGCCGTCTGGAACCCACCAAGGAACTGCGAGCGGGTCAGGTTGGCTACCTTGCCGCCTCCATCAAGACGGTGGGGGATGCCCGTGTGGGCGATACCATCACCCACGCTGCCAAACCCGCGCCCGAACCGCTCCCCGGCTATCGCAAGGTCAACCCCATGGTATTCTGCGGTGTGTTCCC
>JAZOWI010000081.1:0-7397 GCA_045659145.1 Acutalibacteraceae bacterium
CTTTTCGTCGAAGATCTGAGTCATACCGATCTTCTTACCGATGATTGCTTTTTGCATTTCTATACCTCCTTGGTTATTGGTTGATCCTTATATACCATTATATACTCTGCATTCCGGCTTTCCGGCCAATTCCGGAGTTCCGAATACCTGAGCGGGTACTTTCGGACCAACATGACCTCGCTTTATGAACGATCGAGCAGCGATTACAGCTTGATCTCGATGTCCACACCGGCGGGGAGCTCAAGGCCCTGCAGGGCCTCAACGGTCTTGTTGGACGGTCTGAGGATGTCAATCAGACGCTTGTGGGTGCGGGTTTCGAACTGCTCACGGGCATCCTTGTACTTGTGAACAGCGCGCAGGATGGTCACTACTTCCTTCTCGGTAGGGAGCGGAACGGGACCGGAAACGCGAGCGCCGGTGCGGCGAGCGGTCTCCACGATCTTGCCGGCGGCCTGATCCACCAACTGATGATCGTAACCTTTGATTCGAATACGGATTTTCTCTTTGACTGCCACTTAAAAACGCCTCCTTAGTAATTTTTCTTTGGCGGGTGACACAAACCATACACTGAGCCGTGTGTTTCTTTTTGGCCCGTGAAAAAACCGGCGCTTGCTCTCGGCAAGCCCCGGGGTCGGTGTCAGCGTACTGACGGCATAGGTAGGCCATAGTCGCAAGTCACAGCCGCGCTGCCCGTTGGGCAGGCGCACGCAGCCGTACAGCCTCCTCTGCACACAGTATTCCTTCGCCCGGTTTGAAATCGGACATACTCCACGGAAAAACCGGCTCCAAGAGCCGCAACCTCCCGCTTCATCGCATATCGTGCAGTCTGCGCTCCTTCGGCTTTGGGGCATTCTAACCCCTTGTTCCGAACTCGCGCATCGTCTACTATACAGCATAACGCGAAAAAAATCAAGTGTTTTTTTGCAATTTTTTCTAAGTTTTTTCGTAAGATTTTGATACCCCAAGATGTTGTGTTTTGACTTCTTTGACGGCACAAAATGGGGATAAGCGTTTCTCGGAGCGAACGCCCCGTTGCGCAAGGAGCAGGGGACATCGCCCTCATAAAACTATTCTTCCTCCGTCCACACTTCAGGAGATAGATCCATATCGTCCGTTTTGATACCCCACCCCAGCAGCTCGTTTGGATTGGTATCCAGAACAATGCACAGATACAACCAGACCTCTATGGGTGGCTCCACAACGTCGTTTTCATATTTGTTATAGGTGGTGCGATCCACGTGGATCCTATCAGCAAGGCGCTGCTGCGTCCATCCCTTTGCCTTGCGCAGCCTTCTCAGTCGTTCCCCAAACGTTTCCATTTTTATCCCACCTTATTTGATTTATTGCCATTATTATAACGCGTTGTTATGCTCATTGCAATACATTTGTTATGTATATTGCATATTAATCCGCATATAAGATAGTATTACGAGGTGATTCGTTATGAAAAAGTTTAAAATACCGGTTGTACCATCAAGCACAAACAAATGCATCCGATTTCCAAACGATATTATCGAACAAGTCGAAAAGGAGATCACCGGAAAAGATTGCACCTTTTCTGCCTTTGTGATCGAGGCGGTGCGAGTGGCGCTGGAAAACCTGAAAGAAGAACGAGAGGAAGGCTGATGCCTTCCTCTTTGTTTTTGGCTATAAAAATCGGGGGTTGCGCAACGCAACCCCCGACTCTCATTCGGTGTGGGTGAAAATTACTTCAGCTCAACCTTAGCGCCAGCCTCTTCCAGCTTAGCCTTGGTAGCCTCGGCATCGTCCTTGGACACGCCGGTCTTCACGGGCTTCGGAGCGCCGTCAACCAGCTCCTTAGCCTCCTTCAGACCCAGACCGGTCAGGTCGCGGACAACCTTGATAACGGCGATCTTGCCGGCGCCGGGATCGGTCAGGATAACGTCAAACTCGGTCTGCTCCTCAGCAGCGGCAACGGGGCCGGCAACAGCAGCAACAGCAACGGGAGCGGCAGCAGAAACGCCGAACTCCTCCTCGATGGCCTTAACCAGATCGGACAGCTCCAGAACGGTCAGAGCCTTGATCTCTTCGATCATAGCAGTGATTTTCTCAGACATGATTCATTTCCTCCAATACGTAATTTTTTAAATTAATGTGTGCCTGCAAATCAGGCAATGGGTGCGCTGAGATTACTCAGCAGCGGGAGCCTCGGGAGCAGCCTCCTCAGCGGGAGCGGCCTCCTCGGCAGCGGGAGCCTCAGCCTCAGCAGGGGCAGCCTCCTCGGCGGGAGCAGCCTCCTCGGCAGGAGCGGCCTCCTCGCCCTTCTCGGCGATGGCGTTCAGAGCCACAGCCAGACCGCGGATGGGACCATTCAGCACGCTGAGCAGCATGGACAGCAGACCCTCCTTGGAAGGCAGCTTAGCCAACTCCTCCACCTTGCCGGCGTCGGTGACCTGACCGTCCATAAAGCCGGCCTTGATCTCGAAGGTCTTGCTGGTCTCCGCGTACTTGCTCAGCACCTTGGCGGCGGCGGTATAATCGTCGCAGATCGCCAGAGCGGTGGTGCCGTGCAGAGCGTCGTCCAGACCGTTCAGGTTGATGGACTCAGCGGCACGTTTGAGCAGGGTGTTCTTGACGACCGTGTACTCAACGCCGGCCTCGCGCAGATCACGACGCAGCTTGGTATCGTCCGCCACAGTGATACCACTGTAATTCACGATGACACCGGTGGTCGCGTTGCTCAGCTTCTCAGCCAG
The DNA here is from genome assembly GCA_045659145.1 of Acutalibacteraceae bacterium. Lineage (GTDB taxonomy): Bacteria > Bacillota > Clostridia > Oscillospirales > Acutalibacteraceae > UBA5905. The sequence continues at coordinate 2,718 of JAZOWI010000081.1, forward strand.
GTTGGCCACGAACGCCTGTTTTTCTTGCAGAACCTTTTCGCTTGCCATTGTTTTGTTTCACCTCCGAATGATAGGATGATTGCTATTCATCCCAAAAAGAAAACCTCTCCTATGGGTACCACAGGAGAGGTGTAACACGCACAATGCAGGGCATAGCCCACTGTGTGAATCGCTCTCCTCGGCAGGCACGGCAAACCGTTTATGCCCCATGGGCACCTGCTGTCTATGGTAGAACAGCAACCGGGGTTTCCCCCAAGTTTTATATCTCTCAACGGCGTCTGCCGTTAAAAGCAATAGGTTGGGAAACAACGTCCGGCGGACGTTATTTCACCGAGATGCATCGCATCTCGCATCAACCGCCCAGCTTAGCGGGGTTGATCTTCACGCCGGGGCCCATGGTGGAGGCCACGGTGCAGGACTTGATGTACTGACCCTTGGCAGCAGCGGGCTTAGCGCGGACGATGGCGCTCAGCAGAGCGTCAAAGTTCTCCTGCAACTTCTCAACGCCGAAGGATACCTTGCCGATGGGGCAGTGGATAATGTTGGTCTTGTCCAGACGATACTCGATCTTACCGGCCTTGGCCTCGGTCACAGCGCGGGCCACGTCGGGGGTAACGGTACCGGCCTTGGGGTTGGGCATCAGGCCGCGGGGACCCAGCACCTTACCCAGACGACCGACCACGCCCATCATATCAGGGCTGGCGATCACCACGTCGAAGTCCATCCAGCCGCCCTGAATCTTGGCGACCAGCTCCTCAGCACCGGCGAAATCCGCACCGGCATCCAGAGCAGCCTGCACCTTGTCACCCTTGGCGAAAACCAGGGCGCGCACCGTCTTACCGGTGCCGTTGGGCAACACGACGGCGCCGCGGACCTGCTGGTCAGCGTGACGGCCATCCACGCCCAGACGAACGTGAACCTCAACGGTCTCATCGAACTTAGCTTTGCCGGTCTTGATGCTCAGATCCAGAGCGTCGGCAACATCATACAGAACGGAGCTGTCGACCAGCTTAGCGCTCTCTACATACTTCTTACCATGTTTCATTGGTTTTTTCCTCCATTTGGATGCTGCAAAAAGCAGCGTAGTGGTGAAAGCGGAATGTCAGGATTTCCTCCCACTGGATCCGCAATTATTCGACGACGGTGATACCCATGCTGCGGGCGGTACCGGCGATCATGCTCATGGCACTCTCGACGCAGCTCGCGTTCAGGTCAGGCATCTTGGTCTCCGCGATCTTACGGACCTGCTCCATGGTGACCTGAGCCACCTTGGTCTTGTTGGGCGTACCAGACGCGGTCTCGATGCCGGCGGCCTTTTTCAGCAGCACGGAAGCGGGGGGCGTCTTGGTGATGAAGGTAAAGGAACGGTCGGCATACACGGTGATGACGACGGGGATAATCAGACCCACATCGTTCTTGGTACGCTCGTTGAATTCCTTAGTGAAAGCCATAATGTTGACACCATGCTGACCCAAGGCGGGACCAACAGGGGGGGCCGGAGTCGCTTTGCCGGCCGGGATCTGCAATTTGATATAACCGGTAATTTTCTGAGCCATTTTCTATCGCACCTCCAAAATTCGTGGTAACATCGGGATCTGCCCTGCCCGGTAAAGCAAGGTGTCCCTCCCACAGCCGGAAAAGTGTCCGGCGCACGGGTAAGGGGCTGTGCCCCAAACTTTCTGCTTACGATGGTTCCGCGGACTTAGTCCATCCGCTCTACCTGATCCAGCTCCAACTCCACCGAGGTCTCTCGGCCGAACATGGAGATGGTCACGCGAACCATATTCTTCTCTTGGTCGAGCTCGTCGACCACGCCGGAGAAGTTCTCCAAGGGTCCGTCGATGATGTTGACGGTGTCGCCCACCGCGTAATCCACGACGATCTCTTTCTTCTCCACACCCAAAGCGGCGATCTCCTGCTCCGTCAGGGGCACGGGCTTGCCGTTGGGTCCGACGAAACCGGTGCAGCCGCGCACGTTGCGCACCACAAACCAGCTATCGTCACTCATCACCATCTTCACCAGCACGTAGCCGGGGAAAATCTTGCGCTCCACTTCCTTGCGCTGATTGTCCTTGATCTCCACCACTGTCTCGGTGGGGATGCGCACCTCGTGGATCCAATCCTGCAAGTGACGGTTTTCAACGATTTTTTCCAGGTTGGTGGCCACCTTGTTCTCATAACCGGAGAAGGTGTGCACCACGTACCATTTTGCTTGCTCGTCCATTCTCCGTGCCTCCCCTCTTACAGGTTCAGCAACAGTTTGACCAACAGACCGCTCAAGCCGTCCACTGCGACGATAACCACAGCGGTGATCGCGCACATAGCCAGCACCACGCCGGTGTTCTTCGCCACGGTGGGGAAGTTAGGCCACACGATCTTCTTGAACTCACCCTTGGTGTCGCGCAGATACTTGGACACCTTAGCGGGGATGATAGGATTCTTCTCTTCGGCGCCGCGGTTGCGAGCACGACCGACGATGTACAGCACCAGACCCACCACGGCCAGCCCCGCCACGATCACAAACACGATCTTAGCAGTGGACAGGTTGTCGGGGTCGAAGAACATGGACACGTAGCCGCCGAAACCAACGGACTGAATGTGACCGATGATGTCGGCCGCATTGCTGATGGAGAAGACCAGGCAGGCGATGAAGCCGCCAACCAGGAGTAAGAAGCCCCAAGTTAACATAATGCGTTCCTCTCTTTCAGCGTATCCTTACTTCGTCTCGCGATGCACAGTGTGCTTGCGGCAGAAGCGGCAGTACTTGTTCATCTCAAGTCTGTCGGGATCGTTCTTCTTGTTCTTCATGGTGTTGTAGTTGCGTTGCTTGCACTCGGTGCAGGCCAGGGTAATTTTGACTCTCATTTCGGTACCTCCTATAGCTAAACAGCCGGATATTGTGAACCTCCCTCACGCCGAAGCGGCTGACAGGGGCGCACCCAAAAAAGGGCACAAAAAATAAACCCCTTGCGAGGTATCACCAACTATACCACATTTGGCAAGGCAGGTCAAGTGTTTTTTACAAGATTTTCGAAGATTTTTTGCGCCGTCTGTATATGGTGGTTTTTGTAAATACGGGCACAAGATGTAGGGCAGAAAAAGGGGTATATATTATGGTATTATATGTAGGGGACGAGGGCGGAGGATGGATCTTGCGCTACCCTTGACACACCTCCTGGTTTTTAGTAAAATGAAACCAGAAAAATAAAGGAGGTATCGCTATGAAATATCGTTGTCCGTATTGCGGTGAAAAGGGGTTTTCCACCATTGAAAAGCTGGATTTTCTGCCCCGTTTTCTGCCGGAATATTGGCAGGGCGCTCGGTGCGGGAACTGCCAACAAAAGGCATACTACTCCTGCCGGTGGGGCGGACGAGTGGGGCGGACGATTGTTGTTTTTTCCATCCTCCTTGTCTCCTTAATCATACTAAAACTACTCTATCCGTTCTTCGTCGAAGGACCGAAGTGGTGTTTCTTTGCATATATCCTGTTAGTTTGCGTGCTTCTGTACGGTTTTAACCTGCTTTTTGGCTATTTTGATAAAGCGTCCGAGGCAGAACAGCGGCAGGATCCGGTATTCCGCTTCACCACCGGCTCCACCGCCCGGCTATGGCCTACCATACGGGTGGGTGAGATCTACCAGCTCCGCTTCCCCAAGCGTGGAATGCACCAGGATGCGCCCCACATCATCGGTATGGTGCAGCGGATCGAGGGCCAGCCCGGCGATCGCACCGTCACCATCCGGGTGATCAAGGAGTTTCTGATGGAGGCGCCGCTACCGGAGGAGGCCGTGTGGCTGACCACCGATGGCGCCCTCACCGTAGAAGGCTCCGTGTCGCAAACCTACAAGCTGCCCCCCAAAGAGGAAGAATAACCTAACCCACACGCAAAACCGCCCTCGGCCGATCGGTCGAGGGCGGTTCTTTTGTATTAAGGAAAGGAAAAGGGGAAGAAATTACTTCTTAAACTGATCGCGGGCCACATACTCGGTGTGCAGGATCTCGTGGGCCTTGTGGCTGCCGTACTCGCCCAGATACTCCTCATACAAAGCCTTGACGAAGGGGCTCTCGTGGCTCTTGCGCAGGGTCATACCCGCATCCTGATCGTACAGGGCCTTGGCGCGCATAGACTTCACGTCAAACACATTCAGCACAGAAGCGGGCTGGATGGGCTGACCGCCACCGTTGACACAGCCGCCGGGGCAGCACATAATTTCGACAAAAGTCCAAGGAGCAGTGCCGGCCTTGATCTGATCCATCACGTAGTTGGCATTGGCGATGCCGGAGGCAACCGCCACCTTGATTTCCAGACCGTTGATGGTGTAGGTGGCCTCTTTCAGACCCTTGGTGCCGCGAACCTCGTGGAACCCCACAGCCTCGTTGGAGGTGCCGGTCAACCAGTCGTTGGCGGTACGCAGAGCCGCCTCCATCACGCCGCCGGTAGCGCCGAAGATCACGGCGGCGCCGGTGTCCTGACCCATGGGATCGTCAAACTCCTCGTCGGGCAGGTAGTTGAACTTGATGCCGGCGCGGTCGATCATACGAGCCAGCTCGCGGGTGGTGATGGAAATATCCACGTCTGCCAGACCGTTTTCGTTCATCTCCTCGCGGCCCACCTCGAACTTCTTGGCGGTGCGGGGCTTGGCGGACACGGACACGATCTTAGCGGGATCAATGGCCATC
>JAZOWI010000082.1:0-15566 GCA_045659145.1 Acutalibacteraceae bacterium
GGATAGGAGCAGAACTGGAAGCTTCGTTATCTCTCCTTCAGTCTCGCTTGCGCTCGACAGCTCCCTCGTCAGAGGGAGCCAAGGCGGGTTGTGCAACCCATTTATGGGTGGCTAGTAATCAATGCGTGGCTGGCAGGCCAACAAAAAGCGCACTTGTGCGCAGCCAGTAGTATTAGGGCTATGCCCGAAAATGAAATACCCCCCGCCACGCGGGGGGATATTTATTTCGCGAAGGTAAAAACCAATTACTTTGCGAAGAAATTGACTTTTTGACTATATTTTTGGACTTAACGATATTGCATTTGTTTATTGTGTATGATATATTAAAAATATTCTAGTACAATACAATAGGAGGTTGTTGTATATGAAGCGTGTGTGTAAAGCGCTTATCGTACTGTCTTTTATCGTATGTCTACTGCTGACCCCTGTCGTTTTTAACGGCAGTGCGGCCGGTATGGAGACGAAGGACGGTCTGGTTATTTCTCTGCTGACCGACAAGGATGCTTACGATGCAGGTGAAGAAATTCGAGTCAAGGTGGTTATTAACAACACCAACGATTTCGACGTAGACGGCATTTCGGTCAAGTTGGATGTTCCGGACGGCCTGAATGTGCAGGCCGGCAATTTGGTGCAGGATAACATCTCTGTTGCCGCCGGACAAGAGGGAGAAGTAGCCGTCTTGGCGGATACTCCCACTACGACGACTACCACCACCACAACTACGACGACTACCGCCCCCACGAAGACCACCACGACGGTGGCTGTTCCGACGACGGCCACTACCACTCCCACGACGGCTACCACGACGGTGGCGTCTCCCGCGGGGGAGGCTACGACGACAACAGTGGCTACTGCCACTACGGAGACAATCGGCACTACGGAGTCTGCCGTTACTGCGGAAATCACCACGACGACTGCGGCGGTATCCACGGCTCCTACGGTACCTACCACCCAGACCAAGCCGTCGACACCTACCAAGCCGAATGAGAGCACCTCTCCCGAAACCGGCGACCATTTCCTGCTGGCTCTGTGGCTGATTCTGCTGCTGGTTTCCGGTGCCGGTACGCTGCTGATGCTGCGCAAGAATGTGGCGAAGCTGCTCAGCCTGATTCTGTGTGTGGCTATGATTCTGTGTATGGCTCCTGTGATTCCCGTGTACGCCGAATCGGCGGAAACGGTTACGGTGACCGTGGATAAGGTGATCACCGTTGCGCAGCAGGAATTTACCCTCAAGGCGGACGTTACCTATCCCGTTGCGGCCCCCGGGGTGGATCCTGAGTTGAAAGCACAGGTAGAGGAGTTGCTGGCTACCAAGCATAAGCTGACCTATAATGCGGACGGCTCCTTCCGTGTACTGATTATTGCCGATGCGCATATGAATACCAGCGGAAATGCCACTGATGTGCAGGAGGTCAAGGACCGAATCAAGTTGCTGGTGGATCGGGTCGATCCCAACCTGGTCATCTACACCGGAGACAACATCATTGATTCCAGCAGCGAGGCAAAGGCCAGAGCGAATATTGATGCCATCGTGAGTTACGTGGAAGAGAAACAGATTCCCTGGTGCCACGTATACGGCAACCATGATGAAGAGAACAGTATATCCAAGGAGAAGCAGCAAGCGATTTACGAGTCCTATGAATATTGCATCTCCAAAGCGGGCCCCGCGAACCTCTTCGGTGTGGGTAACTACGTTCACGCTGTGTATAAGCCGGACGGCACCATCGGTTCGGTGATTTATTGTCTGGATTCCGGCGACTACGCTTCCGGCGGCGGTTACGATTACATCAAGACCAATCAGGTTGTGTGGTACCGTCAGACTTCTCAGCTGTTGCAGGAGTATAACGGCGGTCAGGTCATCCCCGGTATGATGGCGTTCCATATTCCGCTGTACGAGAATCGTATCGCCTACAACAACCGTGACAACAAGGAGCTGGTTTCCGAGTGGAATGGCGAGCGCAACGAGGACATTTGCTCTTCCAACAGTGACGTAACCAATATGTTTGAGACGATGTTGGATCGTGGTGATATCAAGGCAGTGGTCACCGGTCACGACCACATCAACGACTATATGTTCAATTACAAGGGTATTAAGTTGTGCAACTCCCCTAACGTGAGCGATATGATCTATCACGACCATCGTATGCAGGGTGCCCGTGTGTTTGACCTGAACGTAGACACGTTGGATAACATTCCTACCTACGTGACTTATATCCTAGAACGCATTGATCCCGACACCTTTGATACTCTGGCGGATAACGTAGCTTTGTCTTACACCAAGGAGCAGGTAGAAGGTGCTACGTTGCAAAATTGGAACGGCGGCTCTATGAGCGGCACGGCCACCCTGTCCCTGGTGGACGGTAAGGGTGTGGATGGCGGCGATGCCATCGAGATCCTCCGCGACAGTACCTCCAACTTCGAGTTTATTATGGAAACGACCAATAAAGGTAAGTTGGGCAACAACAAGTATTTGCTTCTTTGGGCAGACTTTACCAATGTGGATTTCCGTAAAGCCTGCTTCGGTCTTAATGAGCAGTCTTATTACAGAACCGACGATGCGGATTATAAGAGTCCCTTCTACTATTTGCCCGACGGATCCACCCAATGGCAGACCCTGTCCCACGGCACGGACGGGTGCTTCGGCACGGGTGACAGCGGCTCACAGAGTATGAAGGGCAAAAAGGGCTATTTTGCTTTCCCCGTGGAATATTTCCTGAGCGGTTCTAAGGCGATGACGGCGGACACTCCCGTGACAGGTCTGTATTTCTATGCTTCTTTGTCTTCCGGTCAGTATACTAACCAGCCTTTCTACTTTGATGACATCCGATTAGTCGTGGACTATAAGGATGTGTTCTGAGAAGCGGACGGATAAAAGTGTTTGAATTAATAATCCCGACAGTGAGAGCTGTCGGGATTATTTGTTGGCGGCTATATGGGGGTTGCAATGCAGCCCATTATACTGTATAATATATTCTGTATAATTACGATTAATGTGGAGGGGTCTGTATGCCGCAAACCTATTTGGATAACAGCGCAACCACCCGCGTATGTCGGGCGGCGGCGGATAAGGCGTATGCCATGATGACCGAGACCTACGGCAATCCCAGCTCGCTCCATACGCTGGGTTTTCAGGCAGAGCAGGAATTGACCGCCGCCCGTCGGCAGGTGGCGAAAATGGTGGGCTGCGAGGCGGAGGAGATCTATTTCACCTCCGGCGGCACGGAGGCCAACAATCTGGCGATACTGGGCAGTGTAGCCACCCGCACTCATGGAGGGCGGCATATCGTCACCACGGCGGTGGAGCATTCCTCGGTGGCGGCGGCCTGCGACCAACTGGAAAAACAAGGCTATGAGGTGACTCGTTTGGTTCCAGATGGAGTCAGCGGCACTATCACGGTCCAGCAGATCGCAGAGGCCTGTCGGGCGGACACGGTGCTGGTGGCGGTGATGCTGGTCAATAACGAGACCGGTGCCCGTTTTCCCTTGGAAAAAGCCATTCCCGCCATCCGCCGCGTGGCCACCGACGCCCATATCCACTGTGACGGCGTGCAGGCGGCGGGCAAGATCCCCGTCAACGTGACCCGCTGGGGAATGGATTCTCTGTCGGTCAGTGCTCATAAGCTGCACGGCCCTAAGGGCGTGGGCGCCCTTTATTTGCGCAAAGGCGTGCGGCTGATGCCGCGGAATATCGGTGGCAAGCAGGAGAAGGGTTTGCGGTGCGGCACCGAAGCGGCACCCCTGATCGCGGCGTTTGGTGCGGCGGTAGAACAGTTGCCGCCTCACGCGGTGCAATTGACCCATTATGACGGGTTGCGCCGTCGGTTAACAGAGCGACTGGAAGCGATACCGCAGGTTCGTTTGCACTTGCCCCAAGGGGGTGTACCCTACATCCTTCACCTGTCGGTACCCGGTTACAAGAGTGAAACTCTTTTGCATTTTCTGGCGCAGCGGGAGATTTATGTTTCCAGCGGCTCTGCTTGTGCCAAGGGGGCGACCAGTCCGGTGTTAACCGCCTTGGGATTGCCCGTGACGGAGATCGACAGTGCCTTGCGGGTGAGCCTGTGTCGGGATAATACCGAAGAGGATATGGACCGCTTCGCCGATGCTCTTGCCGAGGCCATCGGCAATCTGGCCAAGCGAGGATAATGGAAAGGAGTGAGCCAATGACGGACGGTTATCATCAGAATAAAACGGAAGAAAAGAACGACGTGGTGCCGGCGCCCGCCGAGCGGCGCAATCCTTTCCGTGTGCTATGGAAGGGCATCCTTTCCTTTTTCCCTTGCCGAGAGGATGCAACGGGAGAAAAAATCCGCAAGGTGGCTTTTTTGCTTTGCTTATGTATCCTCTTAGTCTCTTCGGGGTATCTGCTGTCCAACCTATATGTACAGCCGGAACAGAATGAGCAACTCCAAGAGGAATTGGAGAATATCTACCGTCCCGAGAACTCCATGACGGTGGTGAGCACAGAGGAGGAGCCGTTCCCCCAAGGAATGTTGGCATCCTTCAAGGACTTATACCGTCGCAACGACGAGGTGCGTGGATGGATCCGATATCACGCCACGGGTAAAGAAGATTTTCTTCACATCAACTATCCTGTGATGTATTCGGGGGATAACGACAAGTATCTCACGGTGGATTTTGACGAAAAAAAGAATAAAAACGGCGCTCTTTTCTTTGACGGAAGCAACCGCGTTTCTTCTCGAGATGAGGAAAACCGTTCCCTCATCATCTATGGTCACAATATGGCCAGCGGACAGATGTTTGCGGGACTGAATCGGCTACTGGGCAACCTTAACAATGCCCGCGCCGCGTCGATGATCACCCTCAGCACCCTATTCCGTGAGGACGATTATCTGGTGCTTGCGGTGATCCTCACCGACGAGGCAGAGCCTAACGACGCCTTTTATTTCAACACCCGCCGCACCGATTTCGCCTCGGATGAGGATTTCCTCGCCTATGTGGAAGAGATGCGGGCGCGGTCCATGTTTGACTACCCCGTGGAGATCCACGCAGACGACCAACTGCTGGTGCTGTCCACCTGCTCCAACAAAAACAGCGCCAAGGTGAAGGACGGTCGCGTGGTGGTGGTGGCCCGCCGCCGTCGCGGCAACGAGGCGGATGTGGATACCGCCAAAATCACTAAGAATGAGGACGTCATTATGCCCCGTGCCTGGTACGTGAACCAGCAGCTGCCGTTGCATCCCTTCTATGAGCCCGACAAGGGAACGGACACGACTGCCACCACTACCGGTACGACCACCACTACGGAGGTGGAGTCCTCTGTGGCGGATGTGAGCTATGACGAGTTTGATGAGAGTGACGTGAGCAATTACGTGGAGATCAGTTACGTCCGTCCTGACGATGAGTCGGGGGATGTATCGAATGAATAAAAGGATGGAACCGAAATGACAGAACAGTATAAACCTCAGGAGATCATCCTGATCAAAAACGGTGAATTGGCACTGAAAGGACTGAATCGGCGTAACTTTGAAGAGGCGCTGATGAAAAATCTGCGGTATCGGCTGCGCCGCGCGGGGGATTTCACCCTGCGCCGCGCCCAATCCACCATTTATATTGAGCCGAAGAATGACTATGCGGATATGGAAGAGGCCGCGGACTGTGTGTCACGGGTATTCGGCATCGCCGCCTATTCCCGCGCACGGGTCACCGAGAAGGATCTGAGCGCCATTCAAGAGGCCGCCATTGACTATCTGGGGGAGGAATTGGCTTTGGCTAAGACCTTCAAGGTGGAGGCCAAGCGGGCGGACAAAGCCTTCCCCTACACCTCCCCCGAGATCAGTCGGGAGGTGGGCGGCTACGTGCTGTCCCGCTATCACCATCTGAAGGTAGACGTGCATAACCCCGACCTGCTGATCATGGTGGAGGTGCGGGATTTCGGCGCCTATATCCACGCGCGGCAGTTGCCCGGAGCGGGCGGTATGCCGGTGGGCACCGGCGGCAAGGCGGCCATTATGATCTCCGGCGGCATTGACAGTCCTGTGGCGGCCTATATGATGGCGAAGCGGGGCATCCAGCTTACGGGCATCCACTTTGCCTCGCCTCCCTATACCAGTGAGCGGGCAGAGCAGAAGGTGATCTCCCTGATGGAGAAGGTGGGCCGCTATGCGGGCAATATGAAGCTCCATATCGTGCCCTTCACCCGTATTCAGGAGGAGATCCAGAAAAACTGTCCCGAGGAGTATTTCACCCTGATTATGCGCCGCTTTATGATGCGGCTGGCCCAGCGGGTGGCGCGGGATGCCGACTGCGGCGCCCTTATCACCGGCGAGAGTCTGGGACAGGTAGCCAGCCAGACCATCCCCGCTATGGCGGTGGTGGACACCTTGGCCACCATACCCGTGTTCCGTCCCCTTATCGGCATGGACAAGGTGGAGATCGTGGTGATCTCCCGTAAGATCGATACCTTTGAGCTGTCCATCCAGCCCTATGAGGACTGCTGTACGGTGTTTACCCCTCGCCATCCCTGCACCCGTCCCAAGCTTCGCAATGTAGAGGCAGCGGAGGCGGTGCTGGATGTGGACAGCTTAGTAGCTGAGGCGCTGGAGGGCATCCGCACCTTAGAGATATAACAAAACAGAAAGGAGCGTGAGGAGATGACGGAGAAACAGACTATGGAAATACGGACGATGGGTCTGTCGGAGCGGGAGCTGCGAGAGCGGCTTGCCGACCTGTGGGAGGATCCCGCCGTCTCTGTGGCGCTTACCTTCTGTGAAGGGGAGGGAGCGCTGACAGTTACCGTCGACGCGCCCCTCGCCGCCGCCTATCGCGCCCAATTGGAAGAGCGGATAGGCGATTACGTATACAGTTACGACGGAGAGTCTCTTGCCCAATGTGTGGTAAGGTTATTGACTCGGTACGGGCTCACGGTGGCTACTGCTGAGTCCTGCACCGGTGGAATGATCGCCGCCTCCATTACCGATGTGGCGGGGGCATCTCGTGTGTTCGGCACCGGTGTGGTGAGCTATTCCAACGAATGTAAACAAGCACAATTGAAGGTAGATGAGACTACCATAAAACAGTATGGCGCCGTCAGTGATGAAACCGCCCGACAGATGGCGGTGGGGGTACGTCAGTTATCCGCCGCCTCCATTGGTGTGTCGGTCACCGGCGAGGCAGGTCCCGTGGCGGCGGAGGACAAGCCGGTAGGGACCGTGTTTATGGCCCTGGCGGACAAAAAGCGCATCTGGGTGGAGGAGTGGCATCTGGAGGGATCGGATCGGGCCTCCATTCGCCGTCAGGCGGCACAGCAGGTGCTTTGGCTGTTGTGGCGCTATCTGACCGCCTATCCTATGGTGATGGCGGGCGGCGAGAGTCGACACACCGCTCCCGTGCGGCAGATCCCCCGTACACGGGGGGCGGCTCATCCTCGTCTTTTATCTCGTCTACTCCCGTGGAAGAGCGACCCTTTGCCGCGCCTACTCCTGAAAATAGGGGTGTGGCTGGTGCTGTTGGCGGTGATGGCGGCCAGTTTGCTTGTGGGATACCAATATCTCTTCGAGCCCCATCGCAATCGAGAGTTACAGGATAATTTGGGCGATGTGTACCACAACGAGACGGCGGACTTAACCGTGGATTCAGACAGCCGCTACCCCGAGGGGATGATGATTACTTTCCGCGGTCTCTATGATATGAATACCGATATAGGCGGCTGGTTACGCATTCCCGATACTGCCATCGACTATCCCGTGATGCACTATGAGAACGGGTTTTACCGCACCCATAGTTTCCTTAAACAGTTGTCCATTTACGGACAGTTGTATTTCGGCCCTGACGATGACGGGGGCAAATACACCCGCGTCTACGGTCAGAACACCGAAGATGGGCAGATGTTTTCGGAGCTGCTGCACTATCGGCGCATCGCCTATTTGCAGGAGCATCCGTATATTGAGTGCAACACCTTGTATAAAGCCACTCGGTGGGAGATTTTTGCCGTGTTGGTGACCGATGATCGGGACGACACCTCCTTCGCTGTCACCGAAGATGTGAAGGACTACGCCGATTTTATTGCCGATATACAGCGCCGCACCTTGTTTTTATCGGATACTACCGTTACCGAAGAGGATCGTTTTTTGCTTTTATCCACCTCGGCCCAGACGGAATATGATTTTGCAGGCGCGCGGTTGGTGGTGGTAGCAAAAGAACGACAGGGTGAGGGGGCCCGCCCCACCTATCAGGTTAATGAAGCCCCGCTGCTGCCTGAGCAGCTACGGACAGACGAGGGGGACGGCCGCGTCGCCCAAACCAAATAAACGGAGAGAGCAATCTATGCTGATTTTAGGAATTGACCCCGGCTATGCCATCATCGGATGGGGCGTCATCCGCTACGAGCGAGGGCGGTATATACCGGTGGATTTCGGCGCCATCACTACGCAGGCAGGTCTGCCGTTCAATCGTCGTCTGGAGATCATCTACGATGAGTTGACGGCTCTGTTGACCCGCTATGCACCGGATGCGGTGGCGGTGGAAAAACTGTATTTTCAGACCAACGCCAAAACCGCCATTGACGTGGCGCAGGCCCGTGGGGTCACCATGCTTGCCTTGCAAAAGCAGGGGGTGCCGGTGTTCGAGTATACCCCTTTGCAGGTTAAGAGCGCGGTCACCGGCTTCGGTCAGGCACAGAAGCCCCAGGTGATGGAGATGACCAAGCGGCTATTACGGCTCAAAGCGGTGCCGAAGCCCGATGATACCGCCGACGCCTTGGCGATTGCCATTTGCCACGCCCAATACGGCGGCACAGCGCTGAAACAGGCGCCTCTGAAAGGAGAGGTATAAATGCTGTACTGTGTTAAAGGAGAACTGATCCATTTGGAGCCCCGTATGGCGGTGATCAGTTGCGGCGGCGTGGGCTTTCGCTGTCAGATTACGATGAACACCGCTCGTCAGATGCCCTCTATCGGCAGTGAGGCGATGTTATATACCATTATGAACGTCCGTGAGGACGCCATCGAGCTGTTTGGCTTTGCGGCACAGGAGGAACTGACCTGCTTCAAGCAGTTGACCGCCATTTCCGGCGTAGGCCCTAAGGTGGGTATTTCCATTTTGTCCGAGCTGTCACCGGAGCGGGTGGCGCTGGCGGTGGCGGCGGGAGATTATAAGGCGCTGACCAAGGCGGCGGGAGTAGGTCCCAAGCTGGCTCAGCGCATTGTGCTGGAACTAAAAGACAAGGTCACCGGTCTGTCCGGTGGCGGCGCGGTGGCAATGGACACTCCCTCTGTGGGGGTGGTGTCTGCCGCCGGCAATGCGGCGCAGGCGGTACAGGCCCTGACTGTGTTGGGCTTCACCGCCGGTGAAGCCTCGGCAGCGGTGGGCAAGCTGGACAGCGCCCTTCCCGTGGAGACCTTGGTACGGGATGCGCTGAAAATGTTAGCAAGGAGAGGCTGATATGTCCTACGATTATTTGGTGATCGGGGGCGGTGCCGCCGGTCTGGCGGCGGCGGTCTTTCTCACCCGTGAACAGAAAAACAAACGGGTGCTGGTGTTGGAGAAGAATCCGCGGGTAGGCAAGAAATTGCTGGCCACCGGAAACGGCACCTGCAACCTGACCAATATAGAGGCGGCAGCGAACCGTTATCACGGTGCGCCCGCGTTAGCGCAGGCAGTGTTGGATGCGTTCCCAGTGTCCGAGACCATAGCATTTTTCACCGAGATCGGCGTGGACCCTGCCGTGCGTCCCGATGGGAAGGTGTACCCCTATTCCCAGCAGGCGGGGGCGGTGCTGGATGCCTTGCGGCTGAGCGCCGAGTCTGCCGGTGTGGAGATCCGCTGCGACAGCAAGGTGGAGCGACTGGAAAAGAGCGGAGACGGCTGGGTGGCCGTGGTAGGTACCCAGCGGTTTTTTGCCTCCAAAGTGTTGGTGACGGTGGGCGGTGCGGCGGCTCCTTCTCTGGGCGGCAGTGCCGACGGCTATCGTTTGCTCACCGATTGGGGCTGTGAAAAAACACCCTTGTTTCCCTCTATCGTACAGGTGCGCACCGATACGGAATATGTCCGCTCGGTGAAGGGCATCCGTGTGGATGCTACGGTACACCTGACCTTAGACGGAAAGAAGATAGCCGCCCAGACGGGAGAGGTGCTGTTTACCGATTACGGACTGTCCGGTCCGGCGGTGATGCAGTTGTCCCGTCCCGTAGGAGATTGGGAGCGGCGCAAAAAGGGCACTATGACGGCCCATCTGGATCTGTTGCCCCAGTGGAGTCGGGAGCAATTGATGGAACGCGTCCAACAGCGCAGTCGCTTGTCGGGGCGCACCTTGGAGGACTTGCTCACAGGTCTTCTTCACAAACGGGTGGGACAGACCGTGTTGCGGGTGGCGCAGGTGTTACCCTTGACCCGCACGGTGGAGTCGCTGACCGCCCAAGAGTGTCAGCGTATTACCGCCACGATTAAGGATTGGTCTCTCACGGTGGTGGGCACCCAAGGCTTCGGCGGCGCTCAGGTGACTGCGGGAGGCATTGCCGCCGTCTGCGTGGACAGCCACACTATGGCGGTGAAGGGCGCACAAGGGCTCTATGCCGCCGGCGAGGTGCTGGACGTAGACGGCGACTGCGGCGGGTTTAATCTGCAATTTGCTTGGAGCAGTGCCTATGTGGCGGCGAGAGCCATGCTGAAACAGTGAACAAGGAGGTGAGCGATTTGTTGCGCATTAGCGGACTGGCTTTATCTTTATCCTATACCGAGGAGGATCTGCGGCGGCAGATCGCTGACCGCTTGGGTGTACCCATCACGGCGGTGGAGGCAATTCGCCTGCGTAAGCGCTCTGTGGACGCCCGTAAAAAAGAGGCCATTCATTTTATCGCCACGGTGGACGTGACCGTGCGCGACGAAGAAAAAGTGCTCCGTCGCCATAGCAAAGACAATCGGATTGCGACGGTAACGGATAAGCCCTATATGCTTCCCGCCCTATCCGCACCGCTGTCGATACCGCCGGTGGTGGTGGGCAGCGGTCCTGCCGGTCTGTTTGCGGCGCTCACTTTGGCGCAGGCGGGAGTCCGTCCCATTCTGTTGGAACGGGGCGGAGACGTGGACAGCCGCCGCGGTGCGGTGGAGACCTTCCGCCGTACCGGTGTGCTGGATACCGCCTCTAACGTGCAGTTCGGTGAGGGCGGCGCCGGTACCTTTTCGGACGGCAAGTTGAATACAGGCATCAAAGATCCTCGTTGTCGGCGGGTGCTGGAAACCTTTGTATCCGCCGGTGCGCCTCAGGAGATCCTGTGGCAGGCCAAGCCCCATATCGGCACCGACCGTTTGCAGGATACGGTGCGCGCCTTGCGGCAGGAGATCATACGGTTAGGGGGACAGGTGAAGTTCTTTCACCGTGTCACCGATTTGATTATTACCGGCGGTGCCGTGACCACTCTGACGGTGGAAACGCCCGAGGGCGAGCAGGAACTGCCTTGCCGTCAGGTGATCCTGGCCATTGGACACAGCGCGCGAGATACGGCACGGATGCTGTATCAGCGGGGTCTGCCTATGGAGCAGAAACCCTTTGCGGTGGGTGTGCGTATTGAGCATCCTCGCCGGATGATCGATGTATCCCAATACGGCGCGTTGGCAGGACATCCTGCCTTGGGTGCGGCGGACTATAAGCTCAGTTGCCGTCCCGAAGGGGGACGGGGTGTCTATACCTTCTGTATGTGTCCCGGCGGCGTGGTCATCGCCGCCGCCTCGGAAGAGAGAGGCGTCGTCGTTAACGGAATGAGTGAGCACGCGCGAGATGCTGTCAATTCCAACAGTGCTCTGTTGGTGGGGGTAGGGCCCGCCGATTTTGGTTCAGAGTATCCTTTGGCGGGCTTTGATTTTCAACGGAAGATGGAGCAGGCGGCCTATGAATTGGGTGGGAGTAATTATTCTGCCCCTGCCCAGTTGGTGGGGGATTTCTTGCAAGGGCGCGCTTCGGCAGGCGCGGGCGATGTGATGCCCTCTTATCAGCCGGGGGTCACCTGGTGCGATCTGCGGGCGTGTCTGCCCACTTTTGTGTCTGATTCGTTGCGCAAGGCACTCCCGCTACTGGGTCGCCAGTTGGAGGGCTTTGACCGTAAGGACGCGGTGCTCACGGGCGTGGAGTCCCGTTCCTCCTCTCCCGTACGTTTGCTCAGAGACAGTAAGGGACAGTCGGCGGTGACGGGGGTCTATCCCTGCGGCGAGGGTGCCGGTTATGCCGGCGGCATTATGTCCGCGGCGGTGGACGGTATCCGCTGCGCCGAATGGGTGTTGGAAACGTTATAAGAAAAGGAGCGCACAGACGGTGGTCTGTGCGCTCCTTTTATGCTGTTTATTCTTCTTCTTTGTCCTTCAAGGCATCCAGCGAGATGAAGGGATCTGCGTCACCGGTCACCATAGGCAGTTCGCCGTTCCACTTTTCGATCTTGAAATAGTCGATGACCTCTTGGGTCAGGGAGGAGTTCAGGATCTTGTTGGCCTCGGCCTGCGCCTCCGCCTTGATGCGTACCGCCTCTGCCTCTGCCTCCGCATTGGTGATGGCGGTCTGCTTCTCGGTCTCCGCTTTCAGCAGTTGCTGCTGGGCTACCTGCTTTTCCTCAATGGCGGTGATGAACGCCTCGGAGAAATCGAAATTGATGATGTTCACATCGGTGATATACAGGCCGTCACTGTTGAGCTTAGCGTTGAGCCCTTCGATCAGGCCATCGGAAATGAGGGAGCGGTTGGTGACGCTCTCCTCGGCGGTGTATTTGGCGGTGATGGCTTTGAGCACCTCGTTGACTGCCGGCACCACCAGCACGTCCTCGTAGGAGGCCCCGATGTTTTTATAGATGCTGTAAGACATCTCCGTGTCCACCCGATAGTTGATGGCCAGGGTGGTGGAGACCGTTTGCAGGTCCTTGGAGAAGGCTTCGGTATCTACCTCCAGCTTGACGATACGGTTATTGATCTTCACCACCTGCTGGACAAAGGGCGCCTTGACGTGCAGACCCTCCTGCATCACGTTGTCATTGACGCGACCCAGTGTGACCACTACACCGGTGTGACCTGCTTCCACGATGACAAGGCACTCGGTGGCAACGATGGTGATCAGCACAAGGGCGACCACCGCCCAGACGATGGCCTTAGGCAATTTTTTCTTTAATTCCATAACTATGACCTCCTGCTTTTATATGTATTTATTATAACTCCTTTTAAAATGACCGTCAAGATTTCATTGTTGCCAAATTGTAAACTATGCGTTATAATGAGACAAACAATAAAAGGAGTGTTGAATATGGATTGGGACAAGATTTTAGACAATTTACTACAACTGGCGACCTCGTGGGGCATTAAGCTGTTGGAGGCCATTGTGATCCTTGTGGTGGGACTCAAGCTCATCGGCTGGCTGAAAAAATGGCTTAAAAACAGCCCCAAGCTGGATAAGTTGGATCCCAGCTTGCGGTCGTTCCTGATGAGCTTTTCCGGTATTGTGCTGTATGTGGTGCTGATTATCACCATTGCTATGGTGCTGGGTATTCCCGCCACCTCCTTCATCACCATACTCGCCTCCTGCGGTGTGGCGGTGGGTCTGGCTTTGCAGGGCTCGCTGAGCAATTTCGCCGGCGGCCTGATGATCCTGCTGTTCAAGCCCTTTAAGGTGGGTGACTATATCGAGGCTTCCGGTGAGAGCGGCACCGTCACCGAGATCTCGGTGGTGTATACGGTGCTCACCACGGTGGATAACAAGCGGGTGACCATCCCTAACGGCGCCCTCACCAATTCGGTGATCGAGAACTATTCCACCGAGCCGCTCCGTCGGGTGGACCTGACCTTCAATACCGATTACAGCTGTGATATTGAGAAAGTCAAGACCCTCATTGAGGGACTGGTGGCGGAGCATCCTGCCGCACTGGCCGATCCTGCGCCCTTTGTCCGTTTGTCGGGTCACGGGGACAGCGCCCTCACCTATACAGTACGCATCTGGGCCAAAAACGAGGACTATTGGACGGTGTATTTCGATATGCTGGAAGGGGTCAAAAAAGCCTTTGACCAAAACGGCATCTCCATTCCCTATCCCCAGATGGACGTGCACGTCAAACACTGAGCCAAACAAAAAAGGCGGCGGCCAGGCCCGAGGTCTTTTTTGTTGCGTTATTCCACCCTCAACCGATCTCGAAGCGCTGGGTCGGGATTCACGTAGGCGGTGCGGTTATCGGTGT
Source organism: Acutalibacteraceae bacterium (assembly GCA_045659145.1). Lineage (GTDB taxonomy): Bacteria > Bacillota > Clostridia > Oscillospirales > Acutalibacteraceae > UBA5905. Next base: position 14,163 of record JAZOWI010000082.1, read on the forward strand.
AGATCACCATACCCGGTTTGGCGCCGGAGGGCTTTTTCACATACCGCGCGGCGGTATAATCCACCGGCACCTGCACGCTCTCTGCCGCCTTGGAGTGGGTGGCGGCTAAGATGGCCGCCTGCTCCAAGGTGCGGTCGGGTGGGGTCTGTCCCTCGGTCACCACGATTACGTGGGAGCCGGGGATATTCTTGGTGTGCAGCCAAATATCGCTACCTTTGGCAGTGCGCAGGGTCAGACGATCGTTCTCCAAGTTATTCCGCCCCACCAAGATGGTAAACCCGTCATCCGAGCGGAATGTAAGCGGTTTCATAGGGGGCGGGGGCTTCTGTTTGCCCCGCTGCCGCCGCAGATATCCCTGCTCCTCCAATTCGGTGCGCAGTTCTTCCAGCTCACGGGTGGTGGCGGCACGGGTGAGACTGTCAAATACCGAGTCCAGATACGCAAGTTCCTGCTCGCCGGCGGTGATCCGCTCGGTGAGGATCCGCTCAGCGGTCTGGGCCTTGCGATAGTCCTTATAGTATTTTTGGGCATTGGCCGCCGCCGATAGTGCGGGGTCCAGCGGCACGGTCATGGGGGCGCAGTTCTCGTCGTAATAGTTGATGAGCTGTGCCTCGGGGGCTCCTGCCGCAATTAGGTGCATATTGGAGTGAATCAGGTCGCCGTACAGCCGCAGGGTGTCCCGATGGGCGGCGGCGGCCAGTTCCTGCCGCTGGTTATTCAGTTTGCGCCGCACCCGCTCGGTGGCATTGGTGAGCACACGGAGCAGATCGTGACTGCGCACCTTGATGCGCTCGGCGGCGGCGCGACGGGCATAGAAGGCGTCCAGCAGTGCAGAAAAGGAGTCCATCTCCTGTCCCGCGGCGGCCAGTCCGTACTGAATGATGGGCTGAAAACTAAACTCCAAGGGGGTGCCGTCGGGTTTCACCAGCAGATAGGGGGTGCGCCGTTCACCGGTGAGCACCGCATCCCGTGTACGGGTCAGGCAGTCGGTGAGCTTTTCCCACTCCTTGGAGGTGAGGGCGCTGACGGGTAAGTCCTGTCCTCCCGTGGCTCGATAGGCGATCTCCCGACAGGAGAGAGGGGAGAGACCTTGGGTCAGAGCACCCAATGCCTTGGACAAGGGGGCATCCTTACCGCCCCGCACTGCTTCGGTCAGTTGTTCGGGGGTATGCAGGGACAGGTCGTATCGTCCTTCTGCCGCCGGTGGCACCTCGTACCGCAATCCCGGCAAGATGGGACGCACCGAGGACATGGCGGGGTCCACCCGCTTGATGGAGTCGATGATGATGCCGTCGGGTCCCACTAAGATGATGTTGCTGTGACGGCCCATAATTTCCACGGCCAAGGTCAGCCGTACGGGGTCGCCCAGCTCGCTGATGCAGTCAAAATCCAGATACAGCGCCC
>JAZOWI010000083.1:0-2065 GCA_045659145.1 Acutalibacteraceae bacterium
GGAGGAGTTGATGAGATCGGGCTTGGCCCGTTCAGCCGGGGGCATGGAGAGGATGACCGCCTCCACTCGGGCAAACTGCCGGGGGTCGATGTCCACATCCTTGAGCTGCTTACTCATGCCGGGGATCATGCCCAGCATGCTCTTGAGGTCGCCCATCTTTTGAATCTGACGGAACTGATCCAGCATATCGCTCAGATCGAACTTGTCCTCTTGGAGTTTGCGGGCCAGCTCCTCGGCTTGCTTCTCGTCGATCTGCTGCTCCGCCTTCTCAATGAGGGACATCACGTCGCCCATACCCAGAATGCGGGAAGCCATCCGCTCAGGGTGGAAGACCTCCAGGTCGTCCAGCTTCTCGCCCATACCGGCGAACTTGATGGGCTTGCCGGTGACAGCACGGACCGACAGGGCCGCACCGCCGCGGGTGTCACCATCTAACTTGGTGAGGATGACACCGGTGATGCCCAGCGCCTCGTCAAAGGAGGCGGCCACATTCACCGCGTCCTGACCGGTCATGGCGTCCCCCACCAGCAGGATCTCGGCAGGCGCTAACTGGGAGCGAATGTTTTTGAGCTCATCCATCAACTGCTCGTCAATATGCAGTCGACCGGCGGTATCCAGAATCACGTAGTCGTTGCCGTGGTCCTTGGCGTGAGCCACCGCCGCTTTGGCGATCTTGACAGGGTTCTCGGTGCCCATCTGGAACACCGGCACACCGGCTCGCTCCGCCACCACGCACAACTGATCGATGGCCGCAGGACGATAAATATCGCAGGCCACCAGCAAGGGACGGTGTCCCTGCTTTTTCAGCATCTTAGCCAGTTTGCCGCTGTGAGTGGTCTTACCGGAGCCCTGCAAGCCGCACATCAGGATGACGCAAGGGGGTTTGTTCGCCTTGGCTAAGGGGGCCGCCTCGCCGCCCATCAACTGGGTCAGCTGATCGTTGACGATCTTAATGACCATCTGGGCAGGGGTCAGGCTCTCCATCACCTTGGCGCCTACCGCCTCCTCCACTACTTTGTTGGTGAAGTCCTTGGCCACTTTGTAGTTAACATCCGCTTCCAGCAAGGCCAGACGCACCTCGCGCATGACGTCCTTTACGTCCGCTTCGGAAAGCTTGCCACGATTGCGTAACTTCTTGAAAGAAGCGGCCAGCTTTTCGCTGAGTCCTTCAAATGCCATAGTGCGTCACCTGCCTTTCTGTCCTTGGATGAATGGGGCTTATTCTGCTTTTTCCAGCATACTGGCCAACATCATAATGCGGGCCGCACTCTCGGTGATCTCGCGGGGACAACCGGGGAACTCGCTGTACTGACGAATGGTCTGCGCCAGATCATAGATCTCTTGAATGTCGGTGCTGATCTTGCGGAAACGACGGGCCAGACCCAGCCGCTCCTCCATCTCCAGCATCTGTGCCTCGGCGCGCTTGATGGAATCCCGCACACCCTGACGGGTGATCCCCTCGTTCTCTGCGATCTCGGACAAAGAAAGGTCGTCGTTGTAGTAATAGTCAACCATATCCCGCTGCTTGTCGGTCAGCATCTCGCCATAGAAATCCAGCAGCAGAGAAATCTCCAGATTCTTGCCCATCCGTACGCCTCCGTTCCACAATAATGTAAAGTAAATATCTTTACACATATTATACTCGATAAACCCGCTTATGTCAAGCCTTTTTTGTACCAATGTAAAGGTTTTTTACTTTCCACAATTTTCTTACAAATCTTTCCCCGAACCGATGTCAGGCTGTGGAAAAGTAAAGCGGCTCGTCCACCAGGGACGAGCCGCAAATCAACTGTTTTATTCAGTTAAGAATTAGCCGTTGATCTTGGAAACAACGCCGGAACCCACGGTACGGCCACCCTCACGGATAGCGAAACGCAGACCCTCTTCGATAGCGATAGGGGTGATCAGCTCAACATCCATCTCCACGTTATCGCCGGGCATGCACATCTCAACGCCCTCGGGCAGGTTGATGACGCCGGTAACGTCGGTGGTGCGGAAGTAGAACTGGGGACGATAGTTGTTGAAGAAGGGGGTGTGACGGCCGCCTTCGTCCTTGGACAGGACG
>JAZOWI010000084.1:0-1996 GCA_045659145.1 Acutalibacteraceae bacterium
TCCCGTGCCGAGGCCCGTCAGCTGGTGGGTCACAAGCACTTCTCCGTTAACGGCCGTACCGTTAACATCCCCTCTTTCCTGGTGAAGCCCGGCATGACCATCGCTCTGCGCGAGGGCAGCCGCTCCCTGGATAAGATGAAGGCTATCGCCGAGGCCAATGGCTCTCGTCCCGTTCCCGCTTGGCTGGATATGGACAAGACCAACTACACCGCCAAGGTTGTTGCCCTGGCTAAGCGCGAGGATATCGATCTGCCCATCGAGGAGACTCTGATCGTTGAGTTGTACTCCAAGTAAGCAGCCCATCCCAACGCAACCGAACATTCACAGCGTGCGTATTGCCGCCTAAGGGCGGCGATACCCGCCATCTATAAAGGAGGGTTTTTGCATGATCGAAATCGAAAAGCCCCGGATCGAAGCTCTGGATCTGGCCACCGACGGCACCTACGGCAAATTCGTCGTGGAGCCTCTGGAGCGTGGCTACGGCACCACCATCGGCAACAGCCTGCGCCGTATCCTGCTCTCCTCTCTGCCCGGCGTGGCTGTGACCTCCATTAAGATCGACGGCATCCTCCACGAGTTCTCCACCATCGAGGGCGTAAAGGAAGATGTCACCGAGATCGTCCTGAACATCAAGGGTCTCATCGCCAAGATCAACGGCGAGGGTCCCAAGGTAGCCTATATCGAGGCCGAGGGTCCCTGCGAGGTGACCGCTGCCTCCATTAAGTGTGACAGCGAGGTCGAGATCCTCGACCCCGATATGCACATCGCTACCCTGAGCGAGGGCGGCCGTCTGTTTATGGAGCTCACCCTGGATAAGGGTCGTGGCTATGTGCCCGCCGATCGCAACAAGCAGCTGATGAACCCCGTCATCGGTGTCATCCCCGTGGATTCCATCTACACCCCCGTGTTGGAGGTGAATTACACTGTGGAGAACACCCGTGTGGGTCAGATCACCGACTATGACAAGCTGACCCTGGAGGTCTGGACCAATGGCGTACTGTGTGCGCAGGAGGCCGTGGCTCTGGGTGCCCGTGTGCTCACCGAGCACCTGAACCTGTTTGTGGATCTGTCCGCCGAGGCTCAGAATGGTGCCATTCTGGTGCAGTCCGACGACAATCCCAAGACCACGGTTCTGTCTATGACCATCGAGGAGCTGGATTTCTCTGTGCGTAGCTTTAACTGCCTGAAGAGAGCCGGCATCAACACGGTGGAGGATCTGATCAGCAAGACTGAGGACGATATGATGAAGGTCCGTAACCTGGGACGTAAGTCCTTGGAGGAAGTTGTTAACAAACTGGAGTCCCTGGGCCTGGCCCTGCGTGACGACGAAGAATAATCCCACGTCCGATATTGGACGGAGAAGATAAGGAGTGAATATCCATGCCCGGTACGAGAAAGTTAGGCAGAGCTACTGCCAACCGTATGGCTATGCTGCGTGCGATGGTCACCTTCCTGCTGGAGAACGGCAAGATCGAGACCACCGTCACCCGCGCTAAGGAAGTGCGTTCCCTGGCCGAGAAGATGATCACCATCGCCAAGGAGCCCACCCTGCACCACAAGCGTCAGGTGTTTGCTTTCGTGACCAAGGAGTCCGTCTGCAAGAAGCTGTTTGACGAGATTGCTCCCAAGTATGCAGATCGCAACGGCGGCTACACCCGCATCATCAAGACCGGCGCCCGTCGTGGCGACGCGGCCGAGATGGCCATCATCGAGCTGCTGTAATCAGTAGTACGAAAATGTGCATAAAGAGCCTACCCGATTTTCGGGTAGTCTCTTTTTTCGTTATGAGACAATAGCCGCCCACAGCACGTAACTGTGGTACTCTCCCTCTTGCCAAGGGCGGCGGCGGGGACGAAAAAAGAGCCTACCCGAAATCGGGTAGGCTCTTTCTAATTCCGTTTCGAAGCGCTGATTACAGCAGCTCGATGATGGCCATCTCAGCCGCGTCGCCACGACGGGCGCCGGTCTTGATGATGCGGGTGTAACCGCCGTTGCG